>JAJYMP010000156.1 GCA_021786915.1 Chloroflexota bacterium | reverse complement strand
GCGTCCGCGTCAGATCGCGAAGCTGGCGGATCGGTTCGGGCGGGACGAAGCTGCCACGCACGAGCCCGTGCGCTCCGAGGTCCGCCAACCACGCGGCATCGGAGACGTCGGTCTTTCTGCCCGGCAGGTTCTTCGCGTGCCGGGCGTTCACGAGCATGACGGCGAAGGGCCCGTCTTCGAGCAGGTAGTAAAAGGGCTTCCAGTAATCGCTCGTCGCCTCCATCACGACGAGGGTCACCTTCGCCTCGATCAGGTGGTCGCGCAGGGCGAGGACCTGGTTCGTCACGGCCCCCCACGTGGTCACCGTCGAGCTGGTCTTCCGGCGACCGGCACCGGCTACCCGCACGCAGACTTTGGCGTCTTTCTTCGAGACGTCGATCCCCGCGCAGCGCGGGTGGACGACTTCCATCGCATCTCCTCTCGTCGGTGTCCGTCCCGGGGAGGGCAGGGAGAAGATCAGGAGTCTGATGCTCGTGCTCATGGCAACAATCCACGGTTCCCGTGGGAGCCCTCCACCACCATGCTGAGCTACAGGCTCAGCGGCACTACAGAGGCTTCGGCGTCCTACCGGGGCGGACGGGACCAGTCTGACTGAACGGACTCGCTCGCGCTCAGGTCCGCGACGGGCGAACGCGACGTACAATCTTCCCTCGCCCCGGCGAGCCCACAAGGCGCTCTACGTTGCTGAGATGGAGAACCATTTAGACCTACCTGGCTCGCGGGACAAATCCGCAACCACAAGATGTAGTGGTTGGCCCGCCTGAGGGCCTCGCGGGGTGAATCCGCAGGTCATGTGCCCGAGCACACAACGACTACCAGGGGCCGGACAGGCAACGGTGGATGCCAGGTCCGGGGCGCGCCGGGGCTACTTGGGGCGGCGCTTGCCGGGGACTGCGCCGGCGAGTTCGTCCACTGGCCCAAACGGGTTCGGCGGACCTTCGCTGTCGTCCTTGCCTTCGTACCAGTCGAGCAACTCGCGCTCAGCGGCATCGGCCTGCTTGCGCTCGGTCTCCGCTGCCGCGGTCATGGCAGCTGGGCGCTTCTTGCCCAGGGGCCTCCCGCCGCTGGATCCCGACCACTACATCTTGTGGTTGCGGATTTGTCCCGCGAGCCACTTAGACCTAAAGATCGGCGCCCATCACGTTGACCGTTGTCTGGGTGACGGCATCGGGACCACCCAGGATAGTGAGGTGGGTTACCTTTGCGCCACCGAGCCCGGCAGCCCCCGCTGTGTGCAGGAAGTTTGCCAGTGAGGATCCGACGTTCGTCGGGCTGAGCGTCAAGACGAGCGGTGCGGGTGCCGATGCGAGCGGCCCGTCGGCAGCGACCACCGCTCCCGCGAGCCCGTCGGTGAAGAATGTGCCGCGTGCGGCGCTGAGCGACCCGGTGCCTCGCCATCCAAGGCCGGCGCCTGTGCTCGCGGTCTCGAAGCGGGCAAGCTCGGTGGAGGTCCCCGAGTATGTCGACCCCGCGATGCGAAGCACTGAGACCCCGAGACCCTCGAGCGAGGTGACGACCGCATTCGAGACGGCATCCTGGCCGCCCATAACGATCACCTGGCGGATGCCGAGGGCGCTGATCGCCGAAGCCACCTGGGGCGACAAGGAGCTCGGTGTGGTGAGCAGGATCGGGAACCGCTCGGCGTAGGCCATGCTGCTCGCGCTCTCGGCGTCTTGGAAGCCCGCTCCGGTCGCGACGATCGCCGTGGGCGACGCTGTCGCTTTCGACGGGGTCAGAGAGCCGACTCCTGCCGTGTCGTTGTATCGGCCGTCGCCGCCGGCGCTGTTCGTCCCGGCGTAGGCTCCCGAGAAGGCGACCGTGCCGACATTCGACGCGGGGACCTTCTCTGCGATGTCTGCGGCAGTTGTGTACTGGGTCGTCCCCGCGATGCGTGTCACGGTGATCTTCTTTGTGCCAGGCAGTGCCTGGGCTCCGCCGCAGGAATCTGCAGGCGTGGACTCGAGCCGCAAGACGTCCGCTGTGCTCACAGCCAGATCGCCGCCGACGACGTAGACCTTGGTGATGCCCTCTTTGTGGATCGCTGTGAGCGTCGCCGCCGACAAGGACCCCGTCGGGGTGAGCAACGTGGCGGTGCCGAGATAGCGAGCCAGATACGCACTCGACAGCGCGTCGGGGTAGGTGGCATCGGTCGCCAGAACCACCGGGCGTGTCCCTGTGGTGCCAGGGCAGGCGTTCGTCGCGTAGGAGAACTGGTGCTCAAGCTCAGCTGCGGCCGTGGCGTCGGCTGTGGCGCCGTAGATGCGTGTGTATGTCGAGAAAGTAGAGGGCGGTGGCGAGCCGTCCGTGACCCGACCCCGCAATACTCCTTCCCCGAAGGTGGAAGCGTAGAGGTAGCCGCCTGACCAGGCAAGCCCCGTGAACATCTGGGAGACGGCATTGCCGACAACGGAGGTCCATGACTTGCCGCCGTTGGTTGAAACCAGGGCCCCAACCGAGGTCCCCGCTGCAGCGACTACCGGAGCGGCACCTCCGGGCTCGAAGGCAAGTGCCTGGACGCCGGGCGTCCAGTCGGGGGGCGTGCTAGATGGAGTTCCGGATGCAGCGTTGAAGCTCGCGCCTCCGTTGGTGCTGTAGAAGATGCTCTGCGGTCCCCCCGTCGCAAGCCCTACGACGACCGTACTCGGGTCGGCAGGATCGATGGCTATCGAGAGCGGTTGGCCGCTCGCTTCGGGCAGACCAGTCGAAGCCGACCACGTCGTCCCCCCGTTCGCGCTCGTGTATAGGCCCTGTGCGGTCCCCAGGTACAACTCCGAGCTGTTCGCTGGCGATACCGCTATCAGCGAGGCAAGGTTCGTCGACGAGGCAGGCCAAGACGACTTTAGCGTGAAGGCGGCACCCCAGTTGGTGGACTCCCATACCCCTGACGCGCCTGATACATACACGTCTTGAGGGGCGTTAGGGTCGATCGCGATAGCGTTGTTCTGGCTCTCGAAGGTGTGCTGATTCACAAGGGATGAGACTTGCGTGAACGACGCTCCACCATCGGATGAGTACCAGAAACCACACGTAGTGAACAGGTACTGATACGAAGTGTCGACAGGGTTGATGGCCACCGTCCCGTTCTCGCAGCCCGGTTCGGGCTGTCTCCAGCTGGATCCGGAGTCCGTAGATTCAAGCGCGGAGTAATCCTGCACGGTAGTGAGAATCTCGCTACCCGAGACAGCGACATCATTAATTATCGAGGACGTGATATCACCATTAAGTGAACTCCAGCTATTACCGCCATCGGTCGTCATGAAGATTCCCTGGTCCGTGCCGGCAACTAAGGATTCCGTCCGTCCGGGCCAGCTCCAGAGGTAACGCACATCTCCCGTGCCACTCAGCTGCGACCAGGTAGTACCACCATTGGTCGACTCGAACATTTCCCCATCCGATCCTGCATAGAACTTGCCTGTTATGTTCGCGCTCGGGGCGACATACTGCACAGGCGGATTCGTCGGCAAGCTGGTCGCCGTCCAGGTCGACCCACCGTCTGTGGTC
>JAJYMP010000383.1 GCA_021786915.1 Chloroflexota bacterium | reverse complement strand
CGAGATGCGCGAGGAGGGGCTCGGCCTCGGGTTCAAGCACGTCGAGAGCGGCCCCCTGGTCCGGTCGAGCTACCACGCCCGCGACCAGGTCCCCGGCGCCGCGGAGCGCGCCGCCGCCCGGCGCGCCGTCATCGACGCCGACGGCCGCGTGGTGCCCGCCTCCGCGTGACGTCGACGCCGCATCGGGTGCATCGGTCTCGGCGCGTGGCCTGAGCCTCGCGGCGGTCGGCGTCGCACCGGCTATCCTTCGGACATGCCGTCCACGATCAGCCGCAAGGTCCCCCTCGCCGAGCTCCACTGCCACCTCGGCTCCGCCGTCACCCCGTCGATCATGTGGTCGATCGCGCACGCTCAGGGCATCAAGCTGCCCACGCGCGACTACTGGGACTTCCGCGACCTGATCACCGTCCACCCGCGGCGTCCCAAGAGCTTCGACGGGTACCTCCAGCTGTTCCACTGGACAGAGCTCATCCAGTCGAGCCCGATCGCGGTGGAGCGCGCCGTCTACGAGGTGGTCGGCGGGGCGTACCGCAAGAACAACATCACCACCATGGAGCTCCGCTTCAACCCGATGAAGCGGAACCGCGGCGGCGAGCAGGACCTCGACCACATCATCGCCGCGGCGGTCCGGGGCATGGACCGGGCCACCCTCGAGTACCCGGTCAAGCCCGGGCTCATCTTCTGCCTGGACCGCGCGTTCCCCTTCGAGCTCAACGAGATCCTCGTCGAGAAGGCGATCGCCTGGCGTGACCGGGGGGTCGTCGGCGTCGACATCGCCGGCCCCGAGTCGGCGACCTTCCGCGTCGCCGACTACCGCAGGCTGTTCCGCCGCGCCCGGCAGTACGGCTTGGGGATCACCGTGCACACCGGCGAGTCAGGCCCGGTGGAGGAGGTGGCCCGCGTCATCGAGCTGCTCGAGCCGGACCGGATCGGCCACGGCGTGAAGTCGGCGTACGACCCGGGCGTCATGGCGATGCTCCGCGAGCGGGGGATCGTGCTCGAGATCTGCCCCACGTCGAACCTCAACACCGCGGTCGTGTCCGGCTGGGAGGAGTTCCGCTGGATCTTCGACCAGTTCCGCCGCAACGGCGTGCGGTACGTGATCTCGACCGACGGGCCGGAGATGCTCAAGACGTACATCCGCGACGAGCTGGCGACGCTGGGCCGCCTCGGCATCCTCTCGCTCGAGGAGCAGCTGCAGGCCGCCGCGACGTCGCTCGCGGCGTCGTTCGTGCCCAATGTGTCCGACGTGCCGCTCCCGTCGCGCGAGCCGGCGCGGCGCGAGGTCGTGGAGCGCGAGGAGGCGTAGCGGCGCAGGCCGCGGTCGCCGCGGGCGGGGTCAGCCCGGCGGGGCCACCCGGTAGGTGCAGCAGCGGTCCCCGTCGAGGATGTGGCACTCGCGCTCGACGCCGGGACCCAGCAGGTCGCGGAACATCGCCAGCTCGGCCCGGCAGGCGGAGCCGTTCGCCCTCGCGATGTCGTGGACGGCGCAGTTGTGCTGGACCAGTCGGACCGCCCCGTCCTCCCCGTCGACCTGCGCCTCGGCGAGATAGCCCAGGCCGTCCTGGAGGCGAGCCAGTTCCCGGACGCGGTCGGCCAGCGGGGCGTCCGGCGGCAGGGCGGCCGCAAGCGCCTCCCGCAGCGCGGCCCCGGCCTGGCGGCTGCGCGCCGTCATCACCTCGTCGAGCAGCTGGTCGCCACCGAGCTCGACGATGGCGGCGACCAGCCCGCTTGCCAGTCCCTCGTAGTTCGACGGGAAGAGGCCCTGGGCCTCGTCGGTGACGTCGTAGAGGTGGCGGGGACGGCCGACGCCGTGGCGGACCGCCGTGCGCGTGACGAGGCCGGCACCCTCGAGCGCCCGGAGCTGCTGCGCCACGCCGCTGCGGCTCGCCCCGATCGCCGCGGCGATCGTGTCGGGCGAACCGGCCCCGCTCCGGCGCAGGTGGACCAGGATGGCGTGGCGGAGGGCGGGCTCGGGGGAGGCAGGCGAAGCGTCAGGCATGCGGCGAGGAGGCTAGCAGGATCCGGGCCAAACCGCCGTGGGCCTGTCCGCCGGGGGGCCGTCCGGCCGGGGACCGAGCTGATCCCACGGTCGTGCTCCGCCTGCCCGCGGCGGCTCAGCTGATCTGGACGAGCCGCACCATCAGGCGGTACTGGCTGTTGGCGCCCACGCAGGTCTGGAGCGTCATCGAGGGGACGGGCTGGGCCGCCCAGGCCCAACTGGCGTCGGTGGTGGGCCTGGTCAGCTTCCACCACTGGACGCTGTAGCCGTGCACCCTGCCCGAGCCGTCGGCGTAGTACACGCGCATCCCCTTGGCCAGCCGCCCGTTGAGGTATGCGTCGTGAAGCGGCTTGAACACGCCATACGCGTGTCCGAGCAGGTAGACGTTGTTGTTGCCCGCGCAGCCCCAGCGGTAGACGTAGTTGTCGGGCGGGGCTGAGCGGGTGCACGAGAAGAACGACACCGACTGGCTGACGCCCAGCGTCGGCATCCACAGCCGGTTCCGCCCCACGTACGCCACGGCCTTCGGCTTCGAGCTCGTGGTCCTGGTGGTCGCTGTCGCGGGCTTCGCCGTGGCGTTGGGCTTGGGCGACGCGCTCGGCTTGGGGGTCGCCGTCGAGCTCGGCGTCGCGGCAGGCGTGACCTGCGCCAGCGACTGCACGTAGGGACGCGGGTCCAGGAGCGGCTCCGGCGCGACGACGGTCGACGGGGCGGGGCTCGCGGTCGGGGTGACGGCGGCGGGTTCCCAGGCCTGGTCGACGGTGCCGGCCTCGGCCAGCACCTCGCCGGCGGGGGGCGTGCTGGGAAGTGCATGCGCGGCACTGCGCTCCGCGGTCAGCGCGCTGACCGCGGCGACCGAGACGACGGTGATGGACTCGACGGCGAGGAGCAGGGCGAGGGCCGTCGAGATGGCGCGGCGGTGGCGACGGATCGGTTCCATGCCCGCAGCATCGGCGCGCGGACGCACCGGATCGACCGCCCGGTCGTCATCCATGACCCTGTGACCGGACCCGCGGTACCGTCGGTTAGGGTGGGCTCTTGTGCGGTTGGGGCCAGTACCCGGACAGGACCCATCGGATGGGACGATGGCGGGCGTCGGGCACCAAGAAGGGGCCGAGCCTCGCGGCCCGGCCCCTTTGGGGTGTCCTGCCTAGCGGAGGACGACGAACGCGTCGACGTCCACGCGGCCGCTCACCACCACGACCTTGATCGTGTGGGTGCCGCGGGCGCCGTAGTTGATCGCGTAGACCAGGTTGCGCGCCTTCGAGGTCGAGCTCTTGAGCGTGATCGTCGCCCGGTAGACGCCGTCCACGTAGACCTTCGCCTTGCCCCGCGTCGAGGACTTGTAGCTCACCCAGGCGAAGTTGCGGCCGCTCATCCTGAACGACGCATAGGCGCCCGACCTGGTCGAGTACTTCGCGCTCCCGCCTGAATAGGCGGTGCTCCGGGCGGTGTACCAGCCGGAGCTGTACTTGGTGTACGAGAGGGACTGCTCGAACACGATGGGCGACAGGGTTGCGCTCCAAGCCGAGAACGTGCTGTTCCCGCCGTCATCGTAGGCGCCGACCTGCCAGTCGTCCCTCACGTTGGGCCCCCAGCCGTAGCGCGCGAACGGGTGGCTGCGCGTCACCGACGTGCCCTGCGTGATGACCAGGTCGTACTCGTCCTGGAGGGCATAGCGCTGGACGCTGCTCTCCGGGTCCCGTGCCGCCGCCCACGAGACCCTGATCGGCAGGGTCTTGGCGCCCAGCGTGGAGCCGGCGACCAGCGTCTCGTTGGGGGTCGAGGGAGCCGACGGCGCGATGTTGTCGAGGACCAGCCGGCCGATGACCTCCTGCCACGAGCCGTCCGAGTTCGCGACCTCGGTGGCGGCCCAGGCGCTCATGGTGCCGCCAGGGTCGGGCGTGATCGCCATGAAGTCGCCCCAACGGTCGTCGGCGTACGCGGCGGTGCTCCCGGCGATCATCGAGGCGTCCGTGTAGGTGACCCCGTCGAGCGAGCCCGCGGCCCATGCCTCGGGCGCGACCGTGGGACTCGAGCGCGTGTAGCTCAGGAGGAACCCGCCGCCGCTCGTGATCCCGATGCCCGGCATCCAGTAGTCCTCGCCGACGTTGCCCCAGCGGTTGACGTGGACGACTGGGGTCGTGGCGAGGGACGAGATGGAGACCACGAACTCCTCGACCACCAGGTCGGTGTTGACGCCGTCCCACTTGTACTGCGAGGTCCGCGCGAAGTAGAGCGAATCGCCGCGGTAGGCGACGTCTGGGATGCGGCTGTCGACGGGGTTGTTGGCCGCGTCGCCGATGGTGCCGCCCGGCTGGCGGGGCGCGTTGTCGAGGGCGGGACCGTTGGGGATGCCCAGGTCGGTCTCGCCGGTCAGCGTCGCCGAGGACGCGGCGCCAGTCAGCCGGACGTAGGTGAGGTCGCCTGAGGTGGCATTCTCGAAGATCAGCGGGACGTCCGCCTCGGGCGCGCCGGCGTCGCGCGCCGGGCGGAGGCCGAAGTCGTCGGCAGGATAGGTGTACCGGAAGCCGGCGACCGTCGACCCTGCGAGCAGCGAGCTCCACGACGCGGCCAGGACGGCGGTGCCCTCCGGCGTCCCGAGGGGGTCCGTCGCCAGGTTTCCGTACAGGTTCGAGGTCAGGACCACCTTGTCGCTGGACGAGGAGATGCCCGGGTAGTCGGGCAGCACGGCCCCGTAGGCGAAGCGGTGCGTCGTCCACGTGCCGAGCGGGTTGGCGCTGTCGGAGACCGCGAGGGTCAGCGAGGTGTCGGCGTACGTCGGGTCGTCGTAGGTCACCACGACGCCGATCCACCGGGCGTGCGCGGCATCCCAGAGGATCCGCGGATCCGAGTCGTAGTGGAACTGGTCGGTGGCGAACAGGGCGTACGTGGGGATCGTGGCGAGCGTGACGTTGTCGCGGTTCATGACCCGCGCCTGGCCGTTGCTCGTGCTGATGACGTACGAGGCATTGGCCACCACCCACGGGTCGGGCGGCTGGAGATCGACGTCATGCTGGCCCTGCGTCCGCGTCACGTGGGTGATCGAGAGGGGCGGGATGGCGACCACGCTCGGGCTGGCCGTGCGCGCGGAGCGTCCGGACTTGATGGCGGCCCCGGCGATGCGTGCCGGGCGAGGGCGAGCGGGCAGCTGGCGCGAGGCCGGCACGATCCGCCTCGGCAGGCGCGAGGCGGCGGTGGCGTCGACGTGACCGGTGGTCGAGACGACCTTCTGGGCGAGGCGGTGGCCGCCCGTCGCGAGGCCGGTCTGCGCCGCGGACATGGGCAGTGGCGCGAGGGTCGCGACGAGCAGCGTGGCGCCGAGGATCGCCGCACATCGGCGAGCGATCCCCCTCACTTGGTTCCAGGCCATCAACTCTCCTTCGACGGGAACGCGCTCGATGGGGGCTTCGCGATTGTGCCAGTCGCGTGGCCGCGGCCGACACCCCCAACGTCGGGGGTAAGGGGCGGCGTAAGGTCCAGTCAGGCCCGGCCTCGCCGCTTGGCGTCGCGGAGGCGGGCGATCGTGTCGTCAGGCGTGCCGGAGGCGTCGGGAGCAGGCGTCGACTCGACGATGGGTGCGGCGGGCTGGTCCGGCGCGCTAATGAACGCGGCGAGGGGCGTGCATCACGGAGCCGGGAGCGTGACGGGGACGGTTGGGCACGGGGCGTCCTCGATGGGGGTTCGGTCGTGCGTGCCGCCCCTGACGTGCCAGCCCCATCGGATGTTGCATGCGCTCCCCCTCGGCCGCCGCGGTGATCTGGCCGTCCGACCTGCCGCTATCGTAGGGCACGGCCATCCCGCCCGAGGGTCCCGGTTGGCCGTTCGGGGCGGCCTGCCGTACGATGCACGGGCTCCCGGGCCCGGCCGATGCCGTTTGGCCGTGCCCGAGCGTCGCCCGAGGAATCCGTGCCCGACATCCGCCCGTTCCGCGCGCTCCGCTACGACCCCGAGGTTGCCGGCGACCCCGCGCGGCTGGTCGCCCCGCCCTACGACGTGATCGGCCCGGCCCTCCACGAACTCCTGCTGGCGAGGCATCCGCGGAACGCCGTCCGGCTGGACCTGCCAACGTCGCAGCCGGGCGAGGAGCCCGACGAGCGCTATCGCCGGGTGGCGCGCACGGTTGCGGAATGGCGCTCTGACGGGACCCTGCGGCGGGATCCCCGCCCCAGCGTCTACGTCTACGAGCAGGTGTACCGCGTGCCCGGCACCACGCTGGAACGGACCCAGCGCGGCTTCTTCGCCCGCCTCCGCATCGAGCCGTTCGGGCCCGGTTCGTCGGTGCTGCCGCACGAGCGCACCCTGTCGGCGCCCAAGGAGGACCGCTACCGGCTGCTCCGCGCGACGGGCATGAACACCTCGCCCGTCGTGGGCCTGTTCGAGGACCCTGCGCGGGGCGCGGCGGATGCCCTGGCGAAGGTGGTCGCGGGGGCGCCCGTCACCGATGTCGTTGATGACGACGGCGTGCGCCACCGCCTGTGGGTCGTCGCCGCCGAGCCGGGCGGCCTCGCCGAGGCGATGCTCGCCGCTGCCTCCGAGGGCCCGGTGTTCATCGCCGACGGCCACCACCGCTACGAGACCGCGATCCGCTACCGCGACGAGCGGCGCGTCAACTCGTCCGAGACGGACCCGGCCTTCGACTTCCTGCTGATGCTCTTCCTGGACGCCGCCGACGCGCTCACCGTGCTCCCCACCCACCGCCTGGTGCGTGGGCTGGGCGAGGCGGGGCTGGCGCGCCTGGCGGAGGGGCTGCCCGCCCTGTTCCTGGTCGAGGCCACGAGCCGCGGGGCGCTGGTCGAGCGGTTCGAGGCTGCCGGCGGGCTGTCGGGCGGGGCGGGGCGCTTGGGACTGGTCACCCGCCAGGGGGCGTGGCTGCTCACGGCGCGCCGCGAGGCCTTCGCCGCGCTCCCGGCCCAGGGCGGCCCGGCGGTCCGGGCACTCGACGTGTCGCTCCTCGGCAGCGCGCTCGAGGCGCTCCTGAGCATCGACGCCACTGCTGTCGCCGGGGGGCAGCGCATCGCCTACACGAAGTCGGCGGCCGAGGCGGCGGCGGTCGTCGCGTCGGGCGACGACGGGGTGGACGCGGCGTTCCTGCTCGAGCCCACGCCAGTCGCGAGCATCCTCGCGGTCGCCCGCGACGGCGACGTGATGCCGCAGAAGTCCACCTACTTCTATCCGAAAGCCCTCACAGGGCTGCTCCTCAATCCCCATGAGTGGTAGCGACCGCCCGATGAATGACCTCTCCACGTCCAGCGATCGCAACCTCGGCCGCCCCAGCTCCGGCGGCCGCCCCGTGCGCAAGGACGAGTTCGAGCTGCCCGACCGAGGCCTCTACGTGGAGTCGTGGCTGCCGGAGCGCCGCTCGCGCCGCAAGCCGCTGCTGTTCGTGCACGGCGTGCTCGGTGGCTCGTGGGTCTGGGAGCGCTATCTCCACCACTTCGCCGCGCGCGGGTGGGAGGGCCACGCGCTCAACCTGCGCAACCACTACTGGAGCCAGACCGCCGACCCCGCGTCCCTGACGATCGAGTCGTACACCGAGGACGTGATCGCGGCCCTCGAGCGGCTCGGGCCGAACTCGGTTGCGGTGGGCCACGGGCTGGGCGGCCTGCTGGTGCTCAAGGCGCTCGAGCGCGCGCCGGTGTCCGCGTACGTGCTCATCGCGCCCGAGGCCCCGCGCGAGATTCGCGAGCCCGCCCGCCCCCACGTCGTGCGCGAGGTGCCCGATGCCTGGGGGCGCGCCGAGCTGGGCTGGGAGATGCTGCCCGAGAAGCTGATCCGCGAGCAGCGCGACCTCACCGTCGCCGACGTGGTGCGGATCCAGCACCTCCTGGGCCAGAAGGCGTTCGAGTCCGGGCCGGCACGGCGCCAGGTCCTCCAGGGCGTGCCCGTCGACCGCGCGTCGCTTCCGGACGTCCCGCGCATGGTCATCGGCGGCGGGCTGGACACGTTCGTCCCCGAGCCGGAGGTCGAGCGCCTCGCTGAGTGGCTGGACGCGCCCTACGAGCCCTTCGGCGCGCATTCCCACTACGGCCTGCTCCTGGGCGAGCAGAGCTACCTCCAGGTGGCCGACACGCTGCGCGCGTTCCTGGAGCAGCACCGGCTGTAACCGGGCTCGGACTGGCACCAGCGGCCGCGCTGCTCACGCCGCGGCGCGCCACGAGCTGGCGCGTCCTGCCGGCCGCGGGCGCACACCGTGCCGGATGGGCGGCGTCGGACACGCGTTGCTGCCCCCGCCTGCCAGGCGTGGTACGCGAAGGCGGTGTCCACGCCATCCTCCCCGGGCGTATCGAGGCATCGAGCCTTCCCGGACGCGCCCACTGGGCGCGTCCGGGAAGGGTCACGCGTACAAGCCCCCGCCTGGGGCGTGTTGAGGAAACGGCGCTCCGGTGGAGGGACCGGGGACGAGGCCCGGCCGCCGGGGGCACGCGGTTGCGGGCTGCGCACGATCGCTGCTATCCTGCGCGGCCGGTCGAGCAATCGGCCAGAGCCTCGCCGCATTCGTCTAGAGGCCCAGGACACCGCCCTCTCAAGGCGGAGATCATCGGTTCGAATCCGATATGCGGTACCAGTGCTTCCCCTCGACGCCCCCGGTCCGCCCCGGGGGCGTTGCCTTTCCGGCCGCCGCACCAGGCCGCCGATCGGCTGTCGATTGCCGATAGACTCCTCGGCGTCCATACACAGCACTGGATGACCCCCTGATGCCGCCGACTGCTGAGCGCCGCCTCGTGATCCTCGCCGAGGGCAACTTCGGCTACCACCACGGCAAGACCGCCATGGGCGTGATCCGGTTCGGCCAGGACAAGGTGCTCGCGGTCGTCGATTCGACCCAGGCCGGGCGCAACGTCCGCGAGTGGCTGGGGGACAGCGGTCGGTACGACATCCCGATCGTCGCCTCGCTCTCGGATGCGCTCGGGTTCCTGCCCCGCGCGAACGGCCTGCTCATCGGCATCGCGCCAACCGGCGGCAAGCTGCCCGACGAGTGGCGCGCCGTCATCCTCGCGGCCATCCGCTCGGGCCTGGACATCCATTCCGGCCTGCACACGCTGCTCGGCGACGACCCGGAGTTCGCGGACGCGGCCCGGTCCGCCGGCGTGCGCCTCATCGACTACCGCCGGGCGCCGGATCGGATGGAGACGTCGCTCGGTCGGCTCCACGAACCCGGCAAGCGGGTGATCCTCACGGTCGGCACCGACTGCGCGATCGGCAAGATGTCCGTGGCGCTCGAGCTGCGCCGGGCGGCCGTCGCGAGCGGCCGGTCGGCCTCGTTCGTGGCCACCGGCCAGACCGGCATGATGATCGAGGGCTGGGGCGTGGCGGTGGACCGCGTGATCTCGGACTTTGTCCAGGGCACCTGCGAGTGGCTGAGCGAGGAGGGCGAGCGGCGCGGCGACTGGCTGCTCGTAGAGGGCCAGGGCTCGCTCGATCACCCGGCCTACAGCTCGGTCACCCTGGGCCTGATCCACGGGTTCACGCCCCAGGCGATGGTCCTCGTCCACATGCCGGGCCTCGACGAGCACGACTGGGACCACGTGCCGGACCGCAAGTTCCCGCTCAAGCCCCTGCCGGACTTCATCCGCGTCCACGAGGAGGTGGCCGGCCTCGTCGCGCCGTCGAAGGTGGTGGCGGTCGCGCTCAACACGTCGCGGATCACCGACGAGGCCGACGCCCGGCGGGTGATCGCCTCGGTTGCCGCGGAGACGGGCCTGCCCACCGACGACCCCGTCCGGTTCGGCGGCGAGTCGCTCTGGGCGCGCATCGCCGCGGCCACGGACGCACTGCCGTGGGTGGTGGAGAACGACGGTCGGGGCGAGGCGTCCGCGGCATGACGTTCGCGATCCGGTTCCGGACTCTGGAGCTGGCGCTCCGCGACCCGTTCGTCATCGCCCGGGCGGCGCCTGGGGAGGGCCGCCGGATCACGACGGTCGTGGCCGAGTTGCGCGACGAGGCTGACTCGCGGGACGGCCTGGTGGGTCTCGGCGAGGGCTACCCGGACGCCTACTACGGCGACACGCCCGAGACGATGCGGGCGGTGGCACCGCTGCTGCTGGCGGCGATCGAGCCGGTGGCCGAGGGCCTGCGCGGCAGCCTGGGCGAGGCGCGCGCAGCCCTGGCGGCCGCGGCCGACCTGATGGATGCCGAGCTGGCGCACCACGGGGCGGCCAAGTGCGCCATCGACATCGCGCTCCACGACCTCGTCGGCAAGCGCCAGGGCGTCTCGGTGCGCGAGCTGCTCGAGATGCCCGCCGAGCGCCCGCCCACGGACTTCACGCTCGGCATCGACACGCCTGATGTCGTCGCCGAGCGGGCCCGGCGCGCAGCCGACTTCCCGGCGCTCAAGATCAAGATGGGCGGCCCGAGCGACCTCGCCACGCTCGAGGCGGTGCGCCGCGTGTACGCGGGGCCGATCCGTGTGGACGCCAACACGGGCTGGACGCTCGAGGGCGCCACGGATCTGCTGCCGGCCCTGGAGCGCATGGGGGTGGTGCTCATCGAGCAGCCGTTCCCGGCCCGTCGCCTGGACCTCCTGCGCGAGCTCCAGGCACGCTCGCCGTTGCCCATCGTGGCGGACGAGAGCGCGGTGACGATCGAGGACCTCGATGCGCTTGTCGGGGTGGTCGCGGGCGTGAACGTGAAGCTCGCGAAGGTCGGCGGCGTGGGGCCAGCGAGGCGGATGCTCCAGCGGGCGCGTGAGCTGGGGTTCCGGACGTTCCTCGGCTGCATGGAGGAGACGTCGATCGTGATCGCCGCCTCGGCCGCGGTCTCGCCGCTCGCGGACTGGGTGGACCTCGACGGCTGTCTGCTCCTCGCAGACGACCCGGTGAGCGGCCTCGAGATCGGGCAGGACAAGGTCTGGCAGGTGTCGGGGCGCCCGGGCCTGGGCCTCGAGCTCAGGGACGAGGCGCGACCCTAGGGCCATCCCCAAGTGCCGAGCGGCGGGACCTGAGGGCGCCGGAATGGCTCGTCAAGAGGCAGGATCCACAGACTTCAGGACACCTGCCGCGTATGTCCACCAGCTGCCGAACCCTGTGGACAAGTCGGTGGGAAACATCGTGGAGAAGGCCCTTCCGCCGAGGCCCGATGACCCGTAGGATTCGCAGAGTCGCCGCCCGGGGAGCCTCGGCAAGGGGGCCGCGACCGAGCCCAGCACTCATCTGACCGGTGTACGGGGCCCAGCTATTCGCCCGTCACGGCCCGCGCGAACTTTCCAGATCCTGGGAGGGTTTCTTCTTCATGCTGCCCGCTGGAACCGCTGTTGTCGTACCCGCCACCACCCCGGAGGCCGAAGCATTCGTGCGGTTCTGCTACCAGCGCCGGCGCGTTGGCTGGCCCGAGCTCTATGACGAGATGTGCCTCGTCGCCACCCGCGGGCTCTTCCGCGGCATGGGGCGCGAGGCGCTCTCGGAGGTGGGCGTCGGGTTCAGCCTGTTCGAGACCCCGCGGATGGCCCTGCTCGTCCGCCGGGTTGTCGGCGAGGAGCAGGCGGCGCGCCGGGCGGCCCGGGCAGCCGCGATGGATGCGATGCGCGCCGCCGAGGAGGCTGAGCGCGCCGCGACGGGCCCGGTGATGGTGGTGAACGCGGCCTGAGCCAGGTCGCTGACCCGCGAGTCGCCGCCGACGCCAGCGGATCGTAGGGAGCGTGGCGCGCGGAGCGATCCCGCGCCTGTCAGCGGCGGGCGTTGGGGCTTTGGGCACTGCCGGCCGCTTCCCGTCCCGACGTCGCGGTAGCTGACCGGTCACCCGCTCCCCGCGGTGTCGGAGCCAGGCGCCGCACCGCCGCGTGAACGCCGCGGAACCTCAGGCGCGAATGCGCCGCCGGGCCATCTCGCCCTCGATCTGGCGCTCCGCCTCGACGTAGCGGTCGATCTGCTCGCGGAGCTGGTTCGCCTCCGGGGTGTAGAGGTGGACCTGCTGCTGGAGGATGTACGAGAGCCGTCGGCTCGTCATCCGCACGTGGTCGAGGTTCTTCATCAGGACCAGCGGGTCCATCGAGGCGAGGTCGGACGGGGGGTACATCTGGTTCATCGCCCCGCAATGCTAGCCGAAGCGGGGAGGCCGATGACGCGCCGCCGCGCGCGATGTCGGGCCCGCCCACCCAGGCGCTTGATGACCCTCGCGCGCCGCTTGATGACCCTCGCGCGCCGCTTGATGACCCTCGCGCGCCAAGGGATCCCGGCGAGGCGGTTCGCCGCTTGGTCGCGTGGTGACCGTGGGCCACCAAAATCGGGCTCGAGCCGACGACCGCACTGTCGTCCGGTGGTTCGCCGTCGCCTGATGCGCCTCCATGGTGGATATGGGCACCACATCGCGCTCGAGACGCCGACGCCCTCAGCAATTGGTGGTGCTCCTCCAACGGCGGCGCCAAATGGGTGGCCGGCTGCCACCGCGATGGGGCCGAGTTCCGGCGCGCGGCGGGATTTGGTGGTCCGCCGCCAACAACGGGGGCCGAGATGGCGGCCGCGCGCCACCACGCCTGCGCCGGGGGGTCGCTTCGGGCCCGGTCCTGTTGGGCGCGCACCAACGCCCGGTTGCGCGATCGCCCAGCTCGTGCGAACGCCTAGATGGAGCGGAGGCGCTGCGGCGGCCAGGCCCACTCGATCGGCAGGTCTGCGGCGGCGATCGCGCGGCGGCGCCCGGCCTCGCTCGCGCCCAGGACGAGGATCCGGTCGGTCTTCGTCGCCTGTCCAGCCTCGTCGCCCCAGAGTCGCGTCATCTTCCGGTTGGCGGCCACCTCGTCGCGGACGATGCCCGCGAGATGGAACCCGGCCGGGTGCGCGGCCTCCTCCCACACGCGCTCGGGGAGGTGCAGGCCCTCGCGCGAGGGCTTGCCTCGGTCCGTCTCGACGTCGCCGATGACGAGCACCGCGATCCCGTCGTCGGTCAGCGACGGCCGCAGGTCGGCGAGCACTTCGCGCATGAAGGCGAGGTACGGCTCGCGGGTGTGCGCGGCGTCGAGCTCCTCGTCGATGGCGCGCGCGTCGAAGCCCAGCAGCCAGGTGCGCAGCCAGTTGTAGTAGCCGTACTTGAGGACCCGAAGGTACGGCGGTGACGTGATGACGAGGCGGGCGCGGTCGGGCAGGCCCCGGGCGCGCAGGGCGGCGCAGGCGCGCTGGCCGGCGGTCCGCGCGTCCCCGAGCAGCGCGATGCCGGCACTGGTGGGCACCGGTTGGCGGTACAGGCGGTCGAGCTTGGCGGCCAGCGCCTCGAAGGCGTCCCGGCGGGGCGCCACGTAGCCGTGCTCGGCGACGAAGGTGCGGACGTAGCGGGGCGCCATGCTGAACGTGTTGGGCATGACGGTCGAGAGGTACGACGGCGTCTTGCCGTGGAGGATCCCGGTCAGGGCGCCGGCGAGGAAGCGGTCCGTGGGCTCGTCGAGTCGGAGCTGCGAGCGCAGGAGCAGCAGCTGCCCGAGCGTGCGGGGGTGGAACGCGAGGGCCACCTCGTCGGGGACGGACTCGTCGCGCGCGTCCGGGCCGCTGCCGCTGCCGGGAGTGGGGACGAAGGCCGACGGATGACCGGGACGAGCGGTCGCGCGCTCGCCGAGCGCATCCCAGGCGGCGGCGTCGGCGCTCCAGGCGAGGCGCAGGGCGGTGAGCCGCGTCCTCGCCTCGGCCGGTGTCGCGGGCTCGAGCTTCGCGGCGGTGAGCACGTGGGCGAGCGGGTTGAGGTCGTTGCCCACGCCGACCCGCCCCTCGGCGGCGGCCTGGAGCGGCGCCGTCCCGCGGCCCGAGAACGGGTCGAGGACCACGTCGCCGGGGCGGGTGTAGCGGGCGATGAAGGCATGGGGGAGGGCGGCCGGGAAGCTCGCGAGGTACGAGCACATCGGGTGGAGGCTGTGGCCCCACAGGCGCGCCTGCGCCTTCCACTCGGGCTCCAGCGCGAGTGGCGGCAGCGCGCTTGGCAGCTCGAGCGCGAGCTGGCCGGCGGTGGATCGTGATGCGCGAGGCATGTGGTCGGGCATTCCCGGGCTCGACGGGCCGCGTGGATTGGGCTCCCCGCAGGGCCGCGAAGCGTAGCACGCGGGATTCGAGGCGCGAATAGGCCGAATGTCGGATTCGCGCCGGGCGCTGAGTGGCTCGGCCGGGCGCGGGACGATCAGGGACGGCCGCCCAGCGCCTCGTCCAGACTGCGCAGCAACTCGCCGACCCGCCCGCCGCCGGCCGGTGCCGCCGGGCAGCGGCGCCCCGGCCACCTAGCGGCGGCCAAGCGCCTCGATCCGGACGCGCGCGTCGACGACCACCGCGCCCTCGGGGAGGACGATGACCGGATTGCAGTCCATCTCCACGATCTCGGGGTGCGCCTCGACCATCGCGCTCACGCGCAGCAGCACCTGCTCGAGGGCGGCGACGTCGGCACGCGAGGCATTGCGGTAGCCCTCGAGCAGCGGGTACATCGCGAGCGAGCGCAGCATCTCGTCGGCGTCGCGATCAGTCAGCGGCGTGATCCGGACGGCGACGTCCTTGAGCAGCTCCATCTCCGAGTCGCCGGCGCCGCAGGCCATCACGGGGCCGAACAGCCGGTCGTGGACCACGCCCACGAGCATCTCGATTCCGGGCGGGACCATGCGCTGGACCAGGAGCCGCTCGACCTGGTGACCGGCGGCCTCGAGCGCGTGGACCATCGCCTCGGCCCGGAGCCGCACGTCGGAGGCGCCTTCGAGGCCCAGCGCCACCGCCTGCGCATCACGCTTTCGGACCACGCCCGTCGCGACGGCCTTGAGCGCCACGGGCCCGCCAAGCTCGTCCGCCGCGGCAGCCGCTTCCTCGGGCGTGGAGACGAGCCGCCAGTCGGCAACGCGGATCCCGTAGCAGTCGAGCAGCTGGGCCGCCTCGTCAGGGCGAAGCCAGCGGCTCCTGCCGACGGTGCCGGGCCCGCCCCGCGTCGGCGGCCCCGCGTGCGTCTGCGCGGCGAGCCGCGGGTCATCGGCCCCGGCCGGCCGGGCGTCGGCGACAGCGAGCGCCAGCGCCTTCGCGAGCACCTCGGCCGCCTCGTCGGTCCGCAGGTCTTCGAGCGCCGGCACGTTGCCCTCGGGCGCCGCGCGCCACTCGGCGTACCGCGCGGCATGGGCGAGTGCTCTGGCCGCCTCCTCGGGGAACGTGAACGCGGGCACGCGGACCGACCCGCTCCGCAGTGCGGCCGGGCCGCCCTCGCCCGAGAGGAACACGGTGAGCACCGGGATGGGTCGCTCCAGCGCCGCGACCGCCTCGCGGACGGCTCCCGCGACCTCCTCGCTGCTGGACCCGATCGGCGGCACGAACAGGACGATGATCGCGTGCACGTCCTCGCAGCCCGCGAGGATCCGGATCGCGTGCCCGTACGCCTCGGGCGGCGCGTCCGTGGTGTCGACGGGGTTGTCCAGCGTGGCCATCGGGGGCAGGCACTCGGCCAGCGCCCGTCGGGCGGCCTCCGGGATGGCCGGCACGACCAGGCCGTCGGCTTCGCAGGCATCGGCCGCGAGGATCCCCGGACCGCCGCCGTTGGTCAGGATCGCGACGCCCCGACCGGCCGGCAGCGGCTGGTTGGCGAGCAGCGCCGCCACGTCGAAGAACTCCGAGAGCGTGTCGGTCCGGACCACGCCGGCCTGGTGGAACAGCGCCTCGACCGTGATGTCCGAGGACGAGACGCGGGCGCCCGTGTGGGACAGGCTGGCCCTCGCGCCCGCGGCCGAGCGGCCGCTCTTGACCGCGATGATCGGCTTGGTCCGGCCCACCCGACGTGCGATCCGCGAGAACTTGCGAGGGTTGCCCACCGACTCCAGGTACAGGGCGATGACGCTGGTCGCCTCGTCGGCCTCCCAGTACTGGAGGAAGTCGTTGCCCGACAGGTCGGCCTTGTTGCCGATCGAGATGAAGCTCGACAGCCCCAGGCCCAGCCGGTTGGCGTGCTCGATGATCGCGAGTCCGAGGGCGCCGCTCTGCGACAGGAACCCCACGCGACCGTCGATCGGCAGGGTGGGGGAGAAGGTGGCGTTGAGGCGGACGCCGTGCTCGAGGTTGATCACGCCCATGGCGTTGGGCCCCACGAGGCGCATGCCCGCGCCACGGCAGGCCGCGACCAGCTCCCGCTGGCGGGCCACGCCGTCCGGCCCTGTCTCGGCGAAGCCGGGCGACACGACCACGACGCTCTTGACTCCCTTGGCGGCGCAGTCGTGCGCCACCTCGATCGTGGCCTCCGCCGGCAGCACGATGATCGCCAGGTCGACCGGTCCCGGGATGGCGAGGACCGAGCGGTAGGCAGCCACCGACTGGACGACGTCGGCCGCCGGGTTGACGGGGTAGACGGGTCCCGCGAAGCCGCAGCTGAGCAGGTTGTGGAACAGCTCCCCGCCCACGGTGCCGCGGCGGCGGGACGCGCCGATGACGGCGACGGACGTGGGGTGGAGCAGGGCGCGGACGGCGGCGGACGCCGCGATCTGCTCGCGACGCTCGAAGCGCTGGCGCGCCTCGCCGGTGAGCTCGGTGGGGAACTCCACCTGGATCGACCCGGGCTCGGAGCGGAGGCGGAGGGGGAAGCCGCTCGCGCGGAACACGTCGAGCATCCGGGCGTTCTCGATCAGGACTTCGGCCAGGAACGTCGTGATGCCCGCCTCGTTCGCACGGCGCGCCAGCTCCTCGAGCAGCAGCGTGGCCACGCCGCGCCCCTGGAACTCCTCGGCCACGACGAAGGCCGCCTCGGCGGTCCCGGGCTCGAGCCACAGGTAGTTGCCGTTGCCGATGACGCGCGTGGTCCCCGCAATCTCGGTCTCGGCCACGAGCGAGCAGTCCCGCGGATCCTCGAGCCTCGCCCACTTGCGCGCCCGCTCCGCGAGGTCGCCGCCCACGCTCGCGAAGCGCAGCCGGCGCGACTCGGGGTCCAGTCCCTGGAGGAACTCGACCATCGCCGGGACGTCGGCCTCGACGGCGTCGCGGATCCGGATCGAGGACCCGTCGCGGAGGATCGTGTCACGCGATCGGTCCCGGCTCGCGGCGGGGCTGAAGCGGTCCACTGGTTCTCCTTGTCGCCGCCGGCGGTCTGGGGCGGGTCATGCCGTGCTACCTTCCGCCCGTCCCGCATCCGCCCGGTGGCCGCTGCGATCTTACGCCGGCAGTCCGGGCCCCCGAGGCAGTCCCGCCCCATGCCGACGCCCCACCCCGAACCGCTCGTCGTCTACGGCCCCGCGAACCACGAGTACGACTTCGGCCCCGGGCACCCGTTCACGCCCCGCCGGTTCGGTCCCGGCATCGACCTCCTGCGCGAGCTGGGTGCCGGGCCGGAGGCCTTCATGTCGCCGGAGCCCGTCTCCGACGAGGTCCTCGGCACCGTCCACACCGCGTCGTTCCTCGCGAGCATCCACCGGCTCTCCGAGTACCCCGAGCTGGTGGACCACGAGGCGGTGACCGATGGCGACACGCCGCCGTTCTACGGCATGGACCGCGCGGCGGCGAGCGTGGTCGGCGGGACGCTCCAGGCGATGGAGCGGATCCTGTCGGGCGAGCGGACCCACGCCTTCCACCCCGGCGGCGGCCTGCACCACGCGTTCCCGGCGCGGGCGACGGGCTTCTGCGTCTACAACGACCTTGCGGTCGCCATCCGGCGAGCGCGCGACGAGGGCCACCGGGTCCTGTACCTCGACGTGGACGTCCACCACGGGGACGGCGTCGAGGGGATCTTCTGGAACGACCCCCTAGTGCAGACGGTCTCGTTCCACGAGACGGGGCTCAACCTGTTCCCGGGCACCGGGTGGGTGGAGGATCGGGGCGGTCGGGAGGCCGACGGCAGCGCGGTCAACATCCCGCTCGAGTCCGGCACCTCGGACGGGTCCTGGGTCGAGGCGATCGAGCTTGTGGCGCCCATCGTGGCATCCGCGTTCCGGCCCACGATCCTGGTGACCCAGCAGGGCTGTGACAGCCACGCCCTCGACCCGCTCGCCGACCTGCAGATCTCGACGCGGGCGATGTCGCGCGTGGCGCGACTGTTCGATGAGCTCGCCCACCGGCACGCCGGCGGCCGCTGGCTCGCGACCGGGGGCGGCGGCTATGACGTGTACCGCGTGGTGCCGCGCGCCTGGGCGCTGGTGTGGCTCGCCCAGGCCCACCGCGACGCCCCAACCCACACGCCGCGCCGCTGGCGGGAGCGCTGGGCCGCAGAGGCCGCGGCCTTCCACGCCGGGCCGCCGCCGCTCGAGATGTTCGATCCCGCCGGGTTGAGCGCGCCGGAATCGCAGCGCATCGTCGAGGCCAACCGGGCGACGGCGTCTCGGGCGCTGGAGCACACCCTGCGGGTCCTGGACCGAGGCTGAGGGAGACGCAGAACTCCTCCTGGAAGTCAAGATGCAGGTGGCGCAATACAAGCCACGGGGCTACCTGCTTGACAGATCCGTTGGGACGGCTAGCGTTCGATGCACACGCACCGGGAACGATCCCCCAGGCCCGCCAGTGTCCCGCGTCCCGGCGTCGCGCCCATCGTCAGGAGGTGCCGCTTGACCGTCCCGCAGCCCGAGATTGAGGCCCTCTTCTCCGAGCGGCGAGAATTCGCGCCACCTGCCGAGCTCGCTGCACACGCGAACGCCGGCCCGGGCCTGTACCAAGAGGCCGAAGCCGACTTCGAGGCGTTCTGGGCGAAGCAGGCCGCGAGCCGCCTTTCGTGGTCGAAGCCCTGGGACAAGGTCCTTGAGTGGGAGCTTCCCTACGCCAAGTGGTTCATCGGCGGAGAGCTCAACGCGACCTACAACTGCGTCGACCGCCACGTGGAGAACGGGCTCGGGTCGAAGGTCGCGTACTACTGGGAGGGCGAGCCCGGCGACACCCGCACGCTCACCTACGCCGACCTGCAGCGCGAGGTCAACCGGTGCGCCAACGCCCTCCTCGAGATGGGCGTCAAGACCGGTGACCGGGTCGGCATCTACATGCCGATGATCCCGGAGCTGCCCATCGCGATGCTCGCCTGCGCCAAGCTCGGCGCGCCGCATGTCGTGGTCTTCGGCGGGTTCAGCTCCGACGCCCTCGAGGGCCGGATGATCGACTCCGAGGCGGTGGCCCTGGTCACGTCTGACGGTGCCTGGCGGAACGGCAAGGTCCTTGACCTCAAGTCCGCAGCCGACGTGGCGGTCGACCACGCGAGCACGATCAAGAACGTGCTCGTCGTCAAGCGGACCGGCAACGACGTGGTCATGAAGGAGGGTCGCGACCACTGGTGGCACGACATGGTCGAGCGCCAGTCCGACCAGTGCGATCCGGTGCCGGTGGACTCGGAGCACCTGCTGTACCTGCTCCACACCTCGGGCACCACCGCCAAGCCCAAGGGCATCATGCACACGACCGGCGGCTACCTGACCGGCGTGAGCACGACCCACCACTACATCTTCGACATCAAGCCTGACGACGTGTACTGGTGCGCCGCCGACATCGGCTGGGTCACCGGGCACTCCTACATCGTGTACGGCCCCCTCGCCAACGCGACGACGAGCGTGATGTACGAGGGCGCTCCGATGTTCCCGGAACCGGACCGCTGGTGGTCGATCATCGAGAAGTACAAGGTCAACATCCTGTACTGCGCGCCCACGGCCATCCGGGCATTCATGAAGCAGGGCGAGTCGTGGCCCCGCAAGCACGACCTCAGCAGCCTGCGGATCCTGGGGACCGTGGGC
>JAJYMP010000787.1 GCA_021786915.1 Chloroflexota bacterium | reverse complement strand
GTCCGCGCCGACGGCCACAGGTCGTCCCCGTGTGAGGCGGCCGCGTGCATCGGCCGGACGTGCCCCAGCACCGTCTGCCGGGTCGAGCTGTCGGTGGAGGCCCAGGCGACCTTTGACGCGAAGGGCCGACCGAGCAGCGGCCGACCGTCACATATCCCGGGCCGAAGGGGGCCACATCGAGCGGTCTGAGCTGTCCGGTCGGACGTGGGCCGCAAGGTCTAGCCTGCGGTGGCCGCTCTGACCGACTGTGTGGCCGCCTCCCGGATCGCTGTCGTCACGTCCTCGACGCCCGGGATGTCCCACACCGTGTCCGACAGCGTCAGGCGCCAGCCGTTGACGTGGTTGGATCGCCCGGCGTGCGCGTGGACGACCTGGTAGGCCATGCGGGCTGCCCGTCGGACGTGGAAGTCGGGCTCGAACAGGATCGCCACCAGGACGTCAAAGGGACGCTCCACATCGTTGAAGCCGCGGAAGAAGCTCAGCTGCCGGCCGTGGTTCCGCGTCTGCAGCCGCCGTCCCTTCACCTCGTAGCGGGTCCCGGCAGCCTCGTCGATCGCGTCGTAGCCGCGAACCGCGTTCGCGGCGAGCGTGAGGCCGAACGCCTGGGCGACGAGGTACTCTGCGTAGTCCGCGACCGGGTTGTTCGAGCTTCGCGCGATCCGGCGGTCGAGCAGCTCGTCCACGATCGAGGCGTAGAGGGCGAGCAGCTCCGCTGCGGAAGCCGTCTGGAGCGCGGCGCGCGCGGGCAGTGGCACGGGAGCATCCTACCCCGTGGGGGTCGGAAACCCAGATTCGCGTTCTGATCGCCCCGCTATTGGCACCCCACACGCTCGTCGTGCCAGGCCTCGAGCCAAGACCCGGCGCCGCTACGTCGCGCTCGTCCGAGCAGCGCCTGCACTCGGCCTGCGGCGACATCCCGCCGGCCGAGTTCGAGGCGGCCTACCAACAGCGGTTACAGGCGACCGAGGCCGCCTGAAACCCAATCACTCGAGCCTCCACGAAGCCCAGGGCGGTTCAGGTGTCCGCTCGAAGGGGGCCGCCCCCAGGCGCTCGGTCACCTCGGCCTCCATCAACGCCTCGAGCGCCCAGCGCAGTGCCTCGCGGACCACGTCGGGCTCGTCGGAGCCCGCGGCCCGTTCGAACTGTGAGTGCAGTGCCATCCTGTTATCGGCCATCGCGGCGGTCCTCCCAGTGGACTTGGAACATCGACTGGAAGACCACGCGGTGGGCCCTGCCGACAAGGGCCTCGATCTGCACCACGTCCGGGGACACCACTGTGCCGAACCCTTGCAGAGCGTTGCGTCTCCGTCGGGTCGCCGCTAGAATCCCGCCACGCTCCCGGGCGGGAGTAACTCAGTTGGCAGAGTGCTTGCTTCCCAAGCAAGATGTCGCGGGTTCGAATCCCGTCTCCCGCTCCAATCCCGGCTCTGCTGACACGAGTACAGCCGTGATCGCCGCACCCGCGACTGGCCCCCCCGGCACGATCCCCCGCTGGAGATCCTCTCCGCGTCTGCAGGCATCGTCCACGGCACAGCCGGCGAGAGGAGCCCTCGCGGTGGAGGGCATGCCCCGGACGGCGCGGCCAGCCACCGTCTCGCGACGTCCTCCGGATGTCACCCGCTGCCGGTGGTGGGGCGTCGGCGGTCCTGGTGATCGACCGCGGCGCGGGCCCCCACTTGGCGCGCAGCGCAGATGGGCGGCGCTTCTCCTCGCGTTCGACGGCCGCGTTGGATCCACCGACCTCGCCGCGCGCCTACCCCACCCTGCGAGCCGGCGCTGGTCGCAGGAACAGGCCGAGCGCGACGAGCCCGACGAGGGTCAGGACGCCGAAGACCGGGGTGAGGGCGTCCGACGCAACCGACGAGGCCGGATCGGCCGCATGGCCCATCCACTGGTCGACGCCGATACTCGCGGTCTCGATGGCGAGCATCACGAGCAGCGCCCCACTCAGGACGTAGCCCCACGGCCGCCGCCGCAGCAGCTGGCAGGCCGCCAGCGCCATGAGCGGCAGGGTGAAGGCGAGGTCGAGCACCTGCACGACCCCCGTCTGCATGCCGGAACCCTCGACGAACGCCGGCGGGCCGGGGCTCAGGACGGCGGGCACGGTGGACGACAGCCACAGCAGGAGGTACAGCGCCGCGTTCAGCAGCAGGTACGCGGCGATCAGGCGCACCGGCGCATGGGCGCCGATGCGGCGCGCTGCCTCCTCGACCACCAGCCGCCCGAGCAGCGCGACGAGGGCGTACACCGACAGCCCGAGCATCGCCACGTTCAGGAAGAAGAACGCGTTGAACGGCGTGGCGAAGAGGAAGAGCACGCTCTGGTAGGCGATCGAGCCGATCGCCCCGAGCCATCCGACGAGCGCGCCGGTGACGCCTCGCCCGACAAGGATCACGGAGACCACCAGCACGGGCACCGTCACCACGAGCAGCACGAGCGCGGTCCCCTGTGCCGAGCCGATGCTGACCTCGGGACCTCGGAACGCGTCACGGAACACGAGCATGAGCGCGCAGCCGAGCGCGGAAACCACGGCAAGCGCCGCCGACAGCGCGACCGCGACCGTCGGGACGACGACGGCCGGGGCGGGTCGCGGCACTGCAGTTCGGATCGTCAACGCGGTAACCATCGGGTTCCTCCCTTTCAACGCTTGCACGCACATTCCCGCTCGTCGTCGGTCCCACGCCGACGGGCGTCTTCGGCGGCCGCCTGGTCGTCCCCCGACGGGCGAGCCTGGACCCTTCCCTCGGAGCCAAAGGGGGGATGTTCGGCGCGTCGATCGTCCCGGACGGCCGACCACGACGGCCGTGCCACGGGTCACCCGGTGACGCCGGCCGGTTCCGCGTGCATCGCCCGGGCGAGCTCGGCACCCCACTGACTCGCGCGCTCGAGCTCGCCCTCGCGCAGCGGGCCGTACTTGCCCCTGACCACGAACTTGCGCGGGCTCGCCACCGCCACGTACCCGGCGCGTTCGAGCTCGCTGGCGATGGCGCCGACCGAACCGCCGGGCGACCACCAGATCCGCGTCTCGAACGCGGCGTACCTTCCGTGACCCGGTGCGACTGCCTGGAGCCACGTCCGCATCGACGGGTGGGAGAGGTCGGGGGGAACGGGCGCGTCGCGTTCGCTGCTCAGGACGCTCTGCCGCATGGCCTCCGTCGGCAGCCGGAATCCGAGCACCGGGGCGCCGGCCACCACCAGGTCGGCATCGGCCATGACGGCGGCCGTCGCCTCGTCGGTCGAGAGGGGATCGGCACCGGGGCCGATGCCCTCGGCGATCGCGCGGGCCACCGCGGCCGTGTTCCCCCACAGCGACTCGTACACCACGACCGCCTTCATCTCGTCACCTCGTCACGTCTGATCACTCCCGGTCCGCCCTGGTTCCACCGAGTGCTCATGCCAGGGTCCCGGCAACCGACCCGTCGAGGATGGGGGCCCGGTGGACCCGCTCCAAGGGCTGAAGGTCGCTCACCGACGGCCAACGGGACGCCCGTGGGGCCGGCGTTGGACGGCGCG
>JAJYMP010000397.1 GCA_021786915.1 Chloroflexota bacterium | reverse complement strand
GCCAGGGTGCGTGACCGCGGCACGGTGCTGGTGGTCCTCGAGGGCCGCCCGACGTGGCCGGTCGACGTGGAGCTGGCGGTGGTCGAGCGGCGCTGGCACGGCCTGGCCGAGGGAGCCGGGCGCCTCCAGGCGCGACGGGTGACGGTGGTCGCCCGAGGGCGCGGGCCCGGTGCCCGGCCGGTGCGCCGGGAGCTCTGGCTGCCGGCGGCCACCGGGAAGGTCGCGGCAGCGTGAGCAGGCTGGTCCGCGTCCTGCTCGTGGAGTGCCCGACGCTCGGCGTGGACGACGAGGGCGGCCGCAACCTGCGCTGCTTCGCCGGGGTGGTCGAGGCGCTCGCCGCCGTGTGCCCGTGGATCGACCCCGTCCGCCCGGGGGTGTGCACGCTGCCGGTGAAAGGTCCGGTCCGCTACTTCGGCGACGAGCAGGCGGTGCTCGACCAGGTGGAGGCGACGGTCCGCCGGGTGCTCGGGGCCACCGTCGGGCGCGATGCGCCGGCTCCTCTGCCCGTACCGCCGCCGTCCCCGGGACCGGCGGGGGCGGCGGAAGAAGAGGATGCCGCCACTGTCCGGCTCGGCGTGGCCGAGGGGGCGTTCGCCGCGGCGCTGGCCGCCCGGGTGGGGGTCGTCGTGCCGGCGGGGGAGACCGCGCGGTTCCTTTCCGCCTGGCCGGTCGACGTGCTCGGAGATCCCGATCTCGCCGGTCTCCTGGTCCGCCTCGGGCTGCCGGCGCTCGGCGACTTCGCCGCGCTGGCGGCCGCCGACGTGCTGGCCCGGTTCGGCGCTTCCGGGGCCCACCGCCATCGGGTCGCCCGTGCGGAGGAAGGGGAGCTGTACGGCTACCGGGTCCCTGGCATGGCCGGCCGGCTGGTCGCCGCGGTCGGGCGTGGTCTCGCGCTCGGGGACCACCAGGCCGGTTTCTGGGGCGGGGACAGCGCAGCGGACGAGCGCGCGGCGGAGGTGCTGACCGCGCTCCAGCGCCGGCTCGGCACCGAGGCGGTGACGGTCCCGGTGCTGGGAGGCGGCAGGAGCCCGAGCGAGCGGTACCGGCTGGTCCCGTGGCGCCCGGACGGCGCCGTTGCCGAGGATGCCATGGCGCGGGCACTCCCGCCGCGTCCCGCGGCGGCGCGCGCCCGTGCCGCCCGTGCCGCCCGTGCCGCCCGTGCCGCCCGTGCCACCGGTGCCGGCCACCGCCCGGCACCGGAGAAGGGCGAGAGGGCCGAGGAGGAGGCGCCGTGGCCCGGGCGCCTGCCGCCCCCTGCGCCCGCCCGGGTGCCGGGCGACCCGCCCCCGGCCGAGCTGCTCGGCGAGGACGGCGTCCCGCTCGCGGTCACGGGCCGGGGACTGCTCACCGGGCGTCCGGCCCGGGTCTCCGTCGCGGGAGGGCCGTGGACCGCCGTCACGGGGTGGAGCGCGCCGTGGCCGGTCGAGGAGCGGTGGTGGTCGAGGAGCCGGCGCCGTGCCGCGCGCCTGCAGGTCGTGACCGCCGACGAGCGCGCCTACCTCCTCGTGATCGAGCGCGGCTGCTGGCGCGTGGAGGCCGCCTACGCCTGAGCCCGCGCCCGCCCGGCGCGAGCTGCAGGAGACGACGATGCGTTACGCAGAGCTGCACTGCCACTCCAACTTCTCCTTCCTCGACGGGGCATCCCATCCCGAGGAGCTGGCGGCCGAGGCCGCGCGTCTCGGGCTGTCGGCGCTCGCGCTCACCGACCACGACGGCCTCTACGGCGTGGTGCGCTTCGGCGAGGCGGCGCGGCGGGTGGGCCTGCCCACCGTCTACGGCGCGGAGGTGTCCCTCGCGCCCGGCGGCTCTCCCGGCGGCTCTCCCGGCGGGCCGCGGACTGGGGGGCCGGACCCCGCAGGGCGCCACCTGGTCATCCTCGCCCGCGACCCGCAGGGCTACGCGCGTCTCAGCGCTGCGCTGGCCGACGCGCATCTCGCCGGCGGGGAGAAGGGGCGGACGGTCGTGACCCTCGAGGGGCTCGCGGCCGTGCACGGGGGGCACTGGCAGGTGCTCACCGGGTGCCGCAAGGGGACGGTGCCCGCCGCGCTGACGGAGGAGGGTCCCCGGGCGGCCCGCCGGAGGCTCGACGAGCTGATCGCAGCGGTCGGGAGGGAGAGCGTCGCGGTCGAGCTGTGGGACCACGGCGACCCGCTGGACTCGACGCGCAACGACGCGCTCGCCCAGCTGGCCGTGCACGCCGGTGTCGCGCTGCTCGCCACCAACAACGTCCACTACGCCACCCCGGCCAGGTTCCCGCTCGCCACCGCGCTCGCCGCCACGCGGGCACGCCGGTCCCTCGAGGAGCTCTGCGGCTGGCTTCCCGCCTCTGCCGCCGCGTGCCTGCGGTCGGGCGCGGAGCAGGCGCGACGCATGGCGCGTTGGCCCGGGGCGGTCGAACAGGCCGCGGAGATCGGCGAGGCCTGTGCCTTCGACCTGCGGCTGGTCGCGCCGGAGCTGCCGGACTTCCCCGTCCCTGTCGGCCATACCGAGCAGAGCTGGCTGTCCCGCCTCGTCGAGGAGGGTGCTGCCCGCCGGTACGGGCCGCGCGGGGCCGAACGCGTCCCGGGAGCGTGGGCGCGCCTCGACCACGAGCTCGGCGTGATCGGCGCCTTGGGCTACGCCGGCTACTTCCTCACCGTGTGGGACATCGTGGAGCAGTGCCGCCGCACCGGCGTCTACTGCCAGGGGCGGGGATCGGCGGCCACGTCGGCCGTCTGCTACGTGCTCGGCATCACGCTCGTCGACGCGGTGCGGCTCGGCCTGCTCTTCGAGCGGTTCCTGTCACCTGCCCGCGATGGGCCGCCCGACATCGACCTCGACATCGAGTCGACGCGGCGGGAGGAGATCATCCAGTACGTCTACGAGCGTTACGGCCGGCGCCACGCCGCCCAGGTCGCCGACGTCATCACCTACCGCCCGAGGTCGGCCCTGCGCGACATGGGGAAGGCCCTGGGGTACGACCCCGCTGCCGTCGACCGCTGGGCGAAGGCGACCGACCACGGCGAGCCCCTCGGCGCGAGGGCCGACCTGCCGCCGCCGCTCCGCCGCGTCGCGGCCGAGGTCCTGCGCTTCCCGCGCCACCTCGGGATCCATTCGGGCGGGATGGTCATCTGCGACCGTCCGGTCGTCGAGGTCTGCCCGGTCGAGCCGGCGCGGATGCCGGGACGCACCGTCTTGCAGTGGGACAAGGACGACTGCGCCGCCGCGGGGCTCGTGAAGTTCGACCTGCTGGGGCTGGGCATGCTCGAGGCGCTCCACCACATGGTCGACCTGGTGGCGGAGCACCACGGCGTCGTGGTCGACCTCGCCGCGCTCCCGCAGGAGGACGCCGTCTACGACCTGTTGTGCCGCGCGGACACGGTGGGGGTCTTCCAGGTGGAGAGCCGCGCCCAGATGGGCACGCTGCCCCGGACGCGGCCGCGCAGCTTCTACGACCTCGCGGTCGAGGTCGCGCTGATCCGCCCGGGTCCGATCCAGGGCAATGCCGTCCACCCCTACATCCGGCGCCGGCGCG
>JAJYMP010000638.1 GCA_021786915.1 Chloroflexota bacterium | reverse complement strand
CCCCACGGCGCTTGCGCGGAACGCGGCGCGACCGCGAAGATCGGCCCATGCCCACGCCCGCCCGGGACCTCGATCCCGGCTCGCCGCTCCTCGAGTTCGACCCGTCCCGCGAGGCGGTGATCGAGCCGCACGCCAGCGTCCGGCCGTTCCCCGTCCCCGAGGCCCTGGTCGTGTGCTACTTCCGCGACGCCATCGAGCTGCTGTGCGCGGAGACGGGCGCCACCGTGGTCGGGCGGCTGGAGTCCGAGATGGGCGGCATCCCGGTCCACGCGGCGGACTGGCAGGGCGCGCGGATCGGGATCGTGCAAGGCGGCGTCGGGGCGCCGCTCGCGGTCGGCTGGCTCGAGGAGCTGCTCGCGATGGGCGTGCGGCGGGTGGTCGTCGTGGGCGGCGCGGGGGCACTGGTGCCCGGGCTGACCCTCGGCCACGTCGTCGTGCCGACATCCGCGGTCCGCGACGAGGGCACGAGCCACCACTACCTGCCCGCCTCGCGCACGGTCGAGCCCACGCCCACAGCCGTCGAGGCGATCACGCGCACGCTCGAGCGGCGGGGCGTCCCGTACGTGAGCGGCGCCACGTGGACCACGGACGCGATCTACCGCGAGACGAGGGCCAAGATGGAACGGCGCGTCGCCGAGGGCTGCCTCACGGTCGAGATGGAGGCCGCCGCGCTGTTCGCGCTCGCCCGTTTCCGCGGCATCGAGCTCGGCCAGATGCTCTACGCGGGCGACGACCTATCGGGCGAATCCTGGGACCACCGGGACTGGCAGGGCCACGCCACCGGCCGGGAGCTGCTGCTCCGCCTCGCCTGCGACGCCCTCGTGGAGATGGGTGGCGACCGAGGGGCAGGCCTGACCCGCGCGGAGTGACTGGCGCTTGGCTGCTTGGCGGCGCGACGGTCGGATCGGGGGCGGCTCTGGGTCAGTCTCAAGCGCAGGGGGCAGGTGCGTGGATCGGGAGCGGCGCCTGAGGCGTTGTCAGGGCGATCCGGTCGTCGCCCGGCCGGGTTGGGCAGATCGTCAGGAGCGGCGCGCTGCCACCCATGTCCGACACGGAGAGGCTGGCGGGGCCCGGCGCCCGCGGTCAGGGCCGGATGGCCCCTCAGACGCGCTCGAAGGCCATGGCCACCGAGCCGCCGCCGCCCAGGCACAGCGTGGCGAGGCCATACCGCCCGCCGCGGCGGCGCAGCTCGAAGAGCAGCGTGGCGACGATGCGCGCGCCCGATGCGCCGATCGGGTGGCCCAGGGCGATCGCGCCGCCGTTGACGTTGACCTTCGACCAGTCGAAGCCGAGCTCGCGCCCGTCGGCGAGGGTCTGCGCGGCGAAGGCCTCGTTGACCTCGACGAGGTCGTAGTCCGTCGGGGCGAGGCCGGTGCGGCGCTCCAGGGCGCGGACGCCCGCGACCGGCGCGAGGAACAGCCAGCGCGGCGTCGTCTCGGCCTGCGCATAGCCGACGATCCGGGCCAGCGGCGCCAGGCCGTATCGCTCCACTGCCCGCTCCGACGCGACGACCGTCGCCGCCGCCCCGTCGGTGATCCCCGGCGCGTTGCCGGCCGTGACCGTGCCCTTCGTCGCCTGGCCCCGGTCCTCGCCATCCGGCAGCGGGAAGACGGCTGGCAGCTTCGCGAGGAGCTCGGCTGAGGTGTCGCGCCGCGGGCCCTCGTCGGCCGTCACGAGCGTCTCGCGTCCCTTGGCGTCCCGGATGGTCACCGGTGCCATCTCGTCGTCGAAGCGGCCCGCGTCGATGGCCGCCACTGCACGCCGGTGGCTCTCGAGCGCGAAGGCGTCCTGGTCCTCGCGCGAGATGGACCTTCCGATGGCCACCCGCTCGGCGTGCGTCCCCATGTGGCAGTCGTCGATCGAGCACCAGAGCCCGTCGAGGACGGCCGAGTCGTCGAGCGTCCCCTGCCCCAGGCGGTAGCCGAACCGAGCCTTCCGGAGCAGGAAGGGCGCCTGGTTCATCGACTCCATGCCGCCGGCCACGTACAGGTCGCCGTCGCCAGCGCGGATCCCCGCCGCTGCGAACATGATCGCCTTGAGCCCCGAGCCGCAGACCCGGTTGATCGTGGTGGCGGGCACGGTGTCGGCGAGCCCGGCCCGGAGCAGCGCCTGGCGCGCCGGTGCCTGGCCCGACCCGGCCTGGAGCACCTGGCCCATGATCACCTCGGCGACCTCGGCCCCGGCCGGGAGGCCCGAGCGCTCGACGGCCGCACGGATGGCCGTTGCCCCCAGCTCGACGGCGGGCGTGCCCGAGAGCGCCCCGCCGAACTTGCCGATGGGCGTCCGGGCGGCGGTGACAAGGTAGACGCGCCCGTCGGGTCCGGAGAGATCTTCCATCGGCCGACTGTACACCTCGGCCCTTGACGGCAGGCCCTCGACGGCCCCGGTACGATTCGAGGGGAGATCCGACCATGAGGGGGTCCAGCCGATGTCCATCGCGCCGGGTGCAGCGGGCGCCCTGAGCCTTCTCGCCGCTGTCGCCGATCCGGCCGTCATCGTGGATCCGGCCGGCTGCGTGGTGGCGTGGAACCCCGCGGCGCTGGCGGTCCTGGAACTCCCGGATGATGCGGCGGGCCGCCTGCTGGACGAGATGGCCGGGACGCGGGCGCAGGGCGCGCGGCGCGTGGCGCTGACCGAGCCGCCGGGCGGGACGCTCCTCGTCTGGGCGCCGGGTGACAGGCGCCCCGGGCCCGAGGACATCGCCCTCCAGAAGCTCGACGCCATCGCGCGGATCGCGGGCGGCGTCCGACATGACGTGATGAGTCCCCTCGGAGCGGTGATGGGCTTCGCCGATCTGCAGGCGGAGGATCCGCGGATGCCCGCGGACCTGCGTGAGTCCGCCAAGGACGTCCACGAGGCGGGGCAGCGGGTCCGGCGGATGGTCCAGGCGATGCTCGAGTTCTCGCGGGATGTCCCGCCGAAACCCGCGCCGCTGGCCCTCGGCCCGCTGGTGCGAGACCTGATGACCCTCCTGGGACACCCGACGATCGACATGCAGTGCCGCATAGCGGTGCCCGATGGGCTTCCAGAGGTTGAGGCGGACCGGGGACAGATCCGGCAGGCCCTCCTGGCGGTCCTGATCAACGCCCTCGAGGCGCAGGGCACGTCCTGGGTCAGCGGCGCTCGGAGCGTCCCCGGCAGGCTCGCCGTCTCCGGGTACCTCATCGACGACCCGCGCGGCGACCGCGTCCGGCTGATGATCGAGGACGGCGGCCCCGTCGTGCCCCCGGACGAGCGGCCGATCCTGTTCGACGGCACCGGCACGGGGCGGGCGGGCCGGGACCTCGCCGTGGCGCGGGAACTCGTTGAGCGGGCTGGCGGATGCGTGTCCTATGAGGAGGTCGCGGGCGGCAACGGCATCGCCGTCGAACTCCCGGTCGCGCAGGAGGCCGGGCGACCGCAGGTGCTCGTCTGCGGCGCCGAGCCGCTGATCCGGACGCTCCTCGTCCGAGTCGCTGCGCGGCATGGAGTCGAGTGCCTCGAGGCGCGGAACGTCCGCGAAGCCTTGGCGACCCTT
>JAJYMP010000164.1 GCA_021786915.1 Chloroflexota bacterium | reverse complement strand
ACGGCTACCACTACAGCACCCCAATGGAGGCGAACAACGACCCGAAGTGGAGCGGCGAGACGGCTTCCGCCGAGGAGATCGCGGTCGCCGTGGCCGACGTGAACTGCAAGAAGACCACCAACCTCGTCGGAATCCGAATGGCCGTCGACGCCGCCTACCAGCGAGAGGCGATCAGCCAGCACGGCGCGGAGCTGAATGCGATCAAGGCAGGCCTCGTTCGACAAGCGGCGACCGCATCGGCGATCCTGGCGAAGCGCTGAGAGAGGACCATCGCGGAATGATCCGACAAGGATCTCCGCGGCGGGCGGCGACCCACGAGCGGGTCGCCGCCCTCTTGGACGTCGTAGGCATCGCGCTGTGGCTGCTCGCCCTTTCCGGCGTCCTGTCGCCGCATCCCTGGGCCTTCATGCTGCTCGGCCTCGCCGCGTTCGTGCTCGAGGTGGGCGCGATCCCGCTGGCCGCAATCGCCTGGTCGAGAAACCCGCGCTCGCGCGTCCTGACGATCTGCCTCCTGTTGGGCGGCGCGCTGCCACCGATCCTCGTGCTCGTCCTCGCCATCGTCGGGGATCTGCTCGGCTGGATCGTCGGGCTGGCGCTGTTCTTTGGGGTGTTGCCGGCCGCGCTGTTTGGTGATGATCCGGCAGGAGTGGGTGGACATGGAGCGGCAGCGCTCGATGGTGACTGCGCCTGAGCGTCGGGAGGCTCCATGAACGCCGTTGCCGAGACCGAGGAGCTGACCAAGCGGTTCGGGCACGTTCAGGCCGTCGACGGCCTCAACCTGACCATCGCCACCGGCGAGGTCTTCGGCTTGCTGGGGCCGAATGGGGCCGGCAAGACCACCACCCTGCGGCTTCTCCTTGGGCTTGTGCGACCGGACGACGGACGGGCTTGCCTGTGGGGCGAGGAGGTGCGTCCGGGAGCGCCGGTTCTGCGCCGGGTGGGGGCGGTCGTCGAGCGCCCGGCCTTCTATCCGTACCTGTCGGGGCGCGACAACCTGGCTGTCCTCGCCGCGGCCCACGGCCTCGGGCGAGGCCGTCACGGAGCCGTCGCGGAGGCACTCAGGCGGGCGCACCTCGATCATGCCGCCGACCGCGGGGTCGGTGGCTACTCGGCCGGGATGCGTCAGCGCTTGGCGCTGGCGGCAGCGCTCCTTGGCGATCCCGACCTGATTGTCCTCGATGAGCCGACGAGCGCTCTGGATCCCGAGGGGATCGCAGAGCTACGGGCCTCGATCGTCGAATTCCAGAGGGATGGGAAAACCCTGCTCCTGTCGAGCCACCTGCTGGCTGAAGTCGAGCAGGTCTGCACGACGGTGGCGATCATCCATCGCGGCCGACTCGTCGTGCAGGCGCCGACACAAGAGCTTCTTGGGCCTGTCGACCGACAGCTCATCCGGTTCGCGACGTCCGCAGACGCGGAGCGGGCGACGGCGATCCTGGGCGCCGCGGGCTTCCCGGTCGAGAGCCCAGGGCCCGCCGGGGTGCCCGAGATCGTTGTCAGCGCCGACGATGCCCAGGTCGTCCTGCGGTCGCTGTCCGGAGCCGAGGTGCTGCCGCTCGAGGTCCGGCCACGGGTCCGGACGCTCGAGAGCGTCTTTCTCGCTCTGGTCGGGGAGGAGGCGGTCGAAGGGGGTGCTGCGGCCGTGAAGAGTCACCCTCGTTTCCGTATCTCGGCATGAACGGTGTCGCCAACCTCGGTGGCCTTCTGCGGGCGGAGTGGCTTCGCCTGCGCCGCCGACCCGAGGTCCTGCTCCTTGCCGCCCTTGTTCCCGTCGCTGCCGGCCTGCTCTTCGTGGCCGCGTTCCTCGACGCGATCAGCCACGTCGGCGTGGGCGATGGTCCTCCGGGCCCCATCTCCCCCGAAGTGCAGCAATGGATGGCCTGGCTGCGAGCGCCATACGCCTTTCCTCAGAGCCTGCTCTCGGTGCTTGCCGGGGCCTGGCCGGTCCCGCTGGCCGGTCTGTTTCTGGGGACGGCGACTGTCGGTGCCGATTTCGGATGGGCGACGATCCGGACGGCCCTGCTGGCCTGGAGCGACCGGACCGGCTGGCTGATTGCCAGACTGCTCAGCCTTGCGGCTCTGGCGGCGTTCCTGCTCGGTGCCGTCCTGGTGGTCGGGGCTTTGCTGCCGGTCGTCCTCGTCGTCGCTGGTGAGCAGCTGCCAACCGTCGATCCGCCGACCGGCCTGCTCGTCGTGGTCGGTGCACACCTCCTGGTGACCATCCAGTATGTCGTGCTCGGCGTGGCCGGCGGCCTGGTCGCCCGGTCCTTTGCCGGGGGGTTCCTGCTGGCCGGCGGCTATCTTCTCGTCGACGCCACCGTCGCCGGGCTTGGAGTATGGTCGGCCGTCGGCCTCCGCGTCGTACCGACCTTCACCTTCAGCGGCAGCGGCCGCGCGTTGATCGAAGCCGCCAATCGGGTCTCGGGCGCACCCCCACCCCTCGACCAGAACGCGGTCGGTCTTCTGCCGCCCAGCGTTCCGGGCTGGCTCAGCCTTGTAGTCGTGTTCGTCTGGCTGGGGGCTCTCGTGGCGCTGGCGCTCCTCCGGCTCCGCCGTCTCGACGTGACCGAGTGACTGTCCTGGTGGGGGGGACCGGGTGATGGCCGTCCGTAGAGGCGATCCGTGGAGCATCACGCTTGTGAAGCTCGCAGCGGTCTGGTACGGCGGGGCCGTCGCCGCAGTCACCGTCATCAAGGGAGCTACGAGCATGGACGTGAGCCATCTTCTCCGCTGGATCGTCGGACTGGTTCTGTTCTTCGGGGTCGTCTTTGGGCTGTTCTTCGCGATCGTGCGGGGAACCCGTGCCATTCTTGGGCCGCGCCGTCGGCTGGAGACGGAGCTCGGGCTCGAGGTCCTCGAGGAGCGCCTTGCCCGAGGCGAGATCACGAGAGAGGAGTTCGAGCGGGCGAAGCGAGCGCTCGGCGCCTGACGGGGCGCCGGGGCCCCGTGCTCCGGGCGCGTAACGCTCAGGCCTCTATTCCTGACGGGCTCGCCGGCACCCGACCCTGCGGTACGATGCGCGGGCCCATGACGCAGACCCCGGATCCCGTGACGCCTCTCATCCACGCCCGCGGCCTGACCAAGCGTTTCAGCGCGTTCACCGCCGTCGACGCGGTCGACTTCGACGTCGCGCCCGGCGAGGCGTTCGGCTTCCTCGGCCCGAACGGGGCGGGCAAGACATCGACGATGCGGATGATCGGCTGCGTCTCGCCCGTCACGGCCGGCACGCTCCGGGTCCTCGGGCTCGACCCGGCCACGGACGGTGCCCGGATCAAGGCCCGGCTGGGCGTCGTCCCGCAGCAGGACACGCTCGACCTGGAGCTGACCGTCCGCGAGAACCTGGTCATCTACGGCCGCTACTTCGACCTCTCGCGGGCCGAGGCGAGACGGCGGGCGGACGAGCTGCTCGACTTCGTCCAGCTCCTCGAGCGGGCCGACAGCCGGGTCGAGCCGTTGTCGGGTGGGATGCGGCGCCGTCTCACGATCGCTCGCTCGCTGATCAACGAGCCCGACCTCCTCCTGC
>JAJYMP010000713.1 GCA_021786915.1 Chloroflexota bacterium | reverse complement strand
GATCGCGGCGGCCGGGAAGGGCCCGATGATGCCCGCCCTGTCGATGGACGCACGGCTGTTGCTCGGACCGGGCCCGAGCATGGTCCATCCGCGGGTGACGGCGGCGATGGCCGCCCCCTTGATGGGCCACCTCGATCCGGACTTCTTGCAGCTGATGGACCGCACGCAGGAGCTGTTGCGGTACGCGTTCCAGACGCAGAACCGGCTGACCATCCCGGTCTCGGGGACAGGATCTGCCGCCATGGAGGCGGCGATTGCGTCGATCATTGAGCCCGGCGACCAGGTAGTCGTCTGCGTAAACGGCTACTTCGGCCTGCGCATGGCGGAAATGGCTCGCCGGCACGGGGCGCAGGTCGTGATGATCGAGCGACCGTGGGGCGACGTCTTCAGCCCGGAAGAGGTGCACGATGCACTCCGCTTGGGGGTCACGAAGCTGGTCGGGATCGTCCATGCAGAAACGAGCACGGGCGCCCAGCAACCCCTCGACGGGATCGCCGAGGTGGTTCGCGACGCCGGTGCCCTGTTCCTGGTGGACGCGGTGACATCGCTCGGCGGCGTCCCGGTCCGGGTGGATGAAGTTGGCATCGACCTGTGCTACAGCGGCACGCAGAAGTGCCTTGGCTGTCCACCGGGCCTCGGGCCGGTCACCGTCGGCCCTCGAGCCGAGGAGGCGCTCGCTCGCCGGGCCACACCCGTTCGGAGCTGGTACCTGGATCTAACCCTTGTGCAGCGCTACTGGGGCCCCGAACGCACCTATCACCACACTGCGCCGATTAGCCTCGATTTTGCGCTCTACGAGGGGCTTCGAATGGTCGCCGAAGAAACCCTGGAGGCCCGCTTCGCACGGCACGCGACGAACGCTCAGCTCCTCTGGGATGGCCTCGAGGACCTGGGCCTGGTCCTTCATGTCCCGCGCGGGCATCGGCTCCCGGTCCTGACCACGGTTCGGGTCCCGGAGGGCGTCGACGAGGCCTCGGTTCGCCAGCGACTCCTCGCGGAGTACGGCATCGAGATCGGCGGGGGCATAGGCGAGCTCAAGGGAAAAGTCTGGCGCATCGGTTTGATGGGGCACTCGTCCCGTCCGGAGAATGTCGCTCTCCTCTTGGCTGCCCTCAAGAACCTGCTGCATTAGACCGTCGCGCCGCTGGCGGCGGCCCTTCGATCTTCCGCGCTTGTCCGACAGGGAGGTCCGACATGGCACGCATTGATCGTCTTGCCGTCCTGGGTGCCATCCTCGAGATCGGCGCCGTTCCGACGTTCACGCCTCATGATCTGGCGAGCGCCCGCCGAGTGGTGGAGGCTTGTTACCGGGCAGGCGCCCGCGTGATCGAGATCACGAACCGCGGGTCAGAAACCTACGAGATCTTTCGCGAACTCGTCCCGGCGATGACCAGTGAACACGCTGACCTGATTCTGGGGGCAGGAACGATCTACGACGCGCCGACCGCGGCTCTGTTCATCGCGGCAGGTGCCGAGTTCATCGTCAGCCCCATACTAAATGCCGACGTCGCCCGACACTGCAACCGACGAAGGATCCCGTACCTACCGGGCTGCGGGACCGCCACGGAGATCTCGGAGGCAGAGGAACTGGGCGTCGAGATCGTCAAGCTCTTTCCCGCCGCGGCGTTCAATGGCCCTGCATTCGTTCGGGGACTCCTGGGCCCCAGCCCAAGGAGTCGGATCATGCCCACTAATGTCGAGGCGACGAGGGAGGCGACGGAGGGTTGGTTCCGTGCCGGCGTGGCTTGTGTTGGTGTTGGTTCCTCGCTGATCACGGACGCGCTGCAGGAAGAGCCGGACCTGACACTGCTCTCCGCGAGGGTTGCGGAGTATCTGGACTGGATCCGCGCGGCGCGAGCCAGAGCCTGACTGCCCGCGAGGCACGGCGGCGGGCTCGAGGGCGCGAATGCGCCTCGTCCGTCCGGATCGCCCGACGTTCGGTCTCTCGGATTCGCAGCCGGCCGCGCACCAGCGACTGGTCGTGCGACCGCGCTCGCTCAGCGGCGTTGCCTATGCAGGGGCTCTCATCCCGCTCGGCACTCAGCCTCGGCGACTGCTGCCCGCCGCCCCCGGGCCGGTGAGAACCCACGGATGGGTCAGAAGTGCCGGAAGTCGCTGCTCGACGTCGCTCGGCGCGTGACTGCTCCGCCGATCTCGGCCGACGACCTGGCAACGATCGCGGGCTTCCCGAAATCGAGTTCCACGGCAGACGCGATGGACGGCCGGACTGCGGTCCTCTCGGGCGGCATCGACGACGACCGGTTCTCGTGGCTGTTCGAGGCGCCGGCCCGGCGCCCGACCGCCGGTCAACGGCGAGCTGCCATCGATGCCGCGGCGTCACTCATCGCGGCTCAGCGCGCGACGACGGTGCTGCGGAACATGTGGGCCAAGCGCCAGGACACCGCGGTCGCGGCGGTCCTCGCCGGCCCGGGTACACCCAGGTCAAGCGCCGGCAGATCGACTCGTTCGCCGATCTCCTGGTCGGGCTGTTCTATCTCGAGTCGTTCGTGTTCGGTCAGAAGTCGGACGTGCCGGTCGGGCTGCGGAACGGGCGCTACCTGCTCATCGAGTGCAAAGTCAGCGGGTCCGAGGTGAATTCGTACAAGCGCCTCAACCACGAGACCGTCAACAAGCGCGACACCTGGGAGAAGGGCTTCGCTGCCCAGGCGTACACCGGCGCCGTGCTGGGTGGGGTGTTCCGACCGGCGAATGTGCTCGCCGCGCAGGATCGCGGCGTCTACATCTTCTGGGAGCACGACCTGAGTCCACTCGTGGCGTTCTTGGACGAGGACGGCCGATGCCCGTCAATTGGGTCAATCAACCTTGATGCCATGGAGGAGCGGGCCTCCGCTCCCGTGCTTATGGCGTGGACCCAAGGCGGGTTCGCCAGACGCAAGCGATCAGGACGGAGGCCTAGACCATGGTGTACCTCGGGCGTCGACCTGCACCGCAAGGTCTCGCACGTGGTCGCCCTCGGCGAGACCGGCGAGGTGATCCTGAGCCGACGCTTCGTCCACGACCGGGAGGCGTTCCGGCGCGTCTTCGGCGAGCTCGAGCCAGAGCCCGTCTCGGTCGCCTTCGAGGCGACGTACGGCTGGGGCTGGTTCGCCGACCTCCTCGCCGACGCCGGCATCGAGGCCCACATGGCCCACCCGCTGGCGACCAAGGCGATCAGCGCGGGCCGGGTCAACAACGACGCGGTCGACGCGGGGATGCTCGCCCAGCTGCTGCGGACGAACCTGCTGCCCCAGGCCTGGATCGCCCCGCCGGAGGTGAGAGAAGCCCGGCGACTGGTCCGGATGCGCGCTTCACTCGTGCGGATCCGCTCGCGGCTCAAGTGCCAGGTGCATGCCCTGTGCGTCGACGCCGGCGTGCCCGTGCCGGTGAGCGATCTGTTCGGGCGAACGGGGCGCGGGCTGCTGGCGACCCTCAGCCTGCGGCCAACCTCAGCCGGCCGGCTCGCGGCGCATCTGCGCCTCATCGACGACCTGGGCCGCGAGATCGTCGCCGCCGACCGGGAGAT
>JAJYMP010000290.1 GCA_021786915.1 Chloroflexota bacterium | reverse complement strand
GGCCCCCCTGCCGGCTGACCACCGTGACTACGTGCATCGCGCCGGTCTTCGGCTTCACCATGCGACAAGCATGCACATCCAGCCGCAGATGTCAAGTACTCTACTGACTACATTCTGCAGGGCGCAACACCACCCAGAACCGGGCAGGCTGATCTCAGGAAGGCGGTCTTCGGACGCCGATCAGGCCCGTCGGGCGCTGGAAGTTCGGCCTGGAGCATCGCCGCCGGCGCATCGCTCTGGAAGATGTTGCGGCCCATGTCGACGCCCGACGCTCCCTCCCCGACGGCGCGGTACGCCATCGTCAGCGCCTCGAGCTCGGGCAGCTTCTTGCCACCCGCCATGACGACCGGCACCGGGCACGACGCGGTCACAGTGTCGAAGCCCTCGTCGCAGTAGTACGTCTTCACGACCTGCGCGCCGAGCTCGGCGAGGATCCGGCAGGCGAGGCCGAGGTAGCGCGCGTCGCGGGTCAGCTCGCGCCCGACGGCCGTCACGCCGAGCACCGGCAGGCCGTAGCGCAGCCCCGCGTCGACGAGCCGGGTCATGTTGTGGACCGTCTTGGTCTCCATCGGCCCGCCGATGAACACCTGGACGCCGAGGCCGGCCACGCCGAGCTGCAGCGCGTCCTCGATGTCGACCGCGATCTCCTCGTCGGACAGCTCGCGGAGGATCGAGGGTCCGCCGCTCGCGCGCAGGAACACGGGCGCGCGCGACGCCGCGGGGATCACCGTGCGCAGGATGCCGCGGGTGCAGAACAGGGCGTCCACGTACGGGACGAGCGGCGCGATCGAGAGGTCGACGCGCTCGAGGCCGGACGTCGGGCCCTGGAAGTATCCGTGGTCGAAGGCGAGCATGACCGTCCGTCCCGAGCGCGGGTCGAACACGCGGGCGAGCCGGTTCCGCATCCCCCAGTCGTAGGCGCCGGCTCCCTTGAGGAAGAACGCCTCGTTGCGCTGCGGGATCTCGGGGTGGAACTGCTTGAAGGCGGTGGCGTCGGCTTCGGGCATGGGATGGCTCCTCGTCGGTCTCGGGGTAGTGGGCTCGGCGGCGGCTGGTCAGCGCGGGAACACGCCTGGCACGCCGCCGTCGACCGTGAGCACGCAGCAGGTGGTCTTCGCGGCGTCGTCGGACAGCAGGAAGGCGACGGCCCGCGCCACGTCCAGGCCCGTCACCCCCACCTTCATCAGATTGCGCTTCGTGTAGTACGCCTCGAGCTCCTCGGGCGCGATGCCGTACACCGCCGCGCGCTGCGCCCGCAGCTCCTTGGACCACAGCGCGGAGCCCTCGAACACGTTGTCCGGGTTGACGATGTTGGCGCGGATGCCCTCCGGACCACCCTCGATCGCGGCGAGGCGGGCGAGCTGCGCGGGCGCCGCCTTGGACGCGCTGTAGGCTCCGAACCCGGCGCCCGGGCTGAACATGTTCTTGGAGCCGATGTAGACGAGCGAGCCGCCTCGACCCTGGGCCGCGAGCAGCGGCAGGAGGCGGCGCGTGAGCAGGAAGTGGGACGTGGCGTTCACCTCGAGGCTCCGGCGCCAATCGGCCGGGTCGAGGTCCTTGAGCTCGCCGGGCACGGCGATCCCTGTGTTGAGGACGGCCCCGTCGATGCCGCCCCACGCGTCGACCGCCGCCTCGACAAACATTGCGACCACTGCGTCGTCGGTCAGGTCACCGGCCACTGTCGCTGGCCGCGCGATGGGTGCCAGCTCGTCCGCGACCTGCGCGAGGCCGGCTTCGTTGAGGTCGGCGAGAGTGAGCGACGCTCGGCATGTCGCGAGGTGGCGCGCGATGTCGCGACCGATCCCGGACGCGGCGCCGGCGACCAGGTACGAGCGACCCTCGAGGTTGACGAGGGAGCTGCCCCGAGCGGGCGGCGCCCACGTGCTGACGTCGGTCACCATTCTCATCCTTCCTGTTCTACTGCGGCGAGCGCGCGCTGGGTACGGCCGTGTTGGATTGGGGCGTCCACGTTGATCCCGACCTGAAACCACCCGCCAGGCGGAATGCAAGTGCGGTGGACCCCGGGGGCGCGGGAGATCCGCCCTCCCGGGGCCAGGAGGGGGCTAGGAGGTTGGTGTCAAACGCGCGTTCTGAACGGCTGACGGGATGGCGCGGGCGCTTCCGGCGGTGCCCCGTGGCAACTGTCATTCGATCGGACCCACAGCGGCCCGGTGCGAGCCGGGAGCGCCTGCCTGGTGCCCTGATGCAGGTGACCTTGTCCCGGTCTCCCGCTCCGTCAGGCCGTCCGTGCCACCCAGGTTCCGCCTGATCGGAACAGCCCGAGCACCGCGAGCCGGGCGAGGTTCACCGCTGCGGCGAGGAGCGCGAAGTCGGCGCCGACCCTCGACCTGCCCCGGACCCGCGCTCGCCTGCCGCCGTGTCTCCGGCGCACCAGGTGGCCGATCTTGCGCTCGACCTTCGGCCGGGTCGCCCGGTAGTCGTCCCGCCAGGCGGGGTCGCGGGCCGCCGCCCGTCCGCCCGCGAGGAGCGCCTCGTGGGGTCCGACCTCGATCGTTCGCCCCCGTGGTGAGGCCGTGCAGCGGGCGACCAGCGGACAGGCGCCGCAGGCGCGGCCGAAGTGGGCCTGCCGCTTCCCGTCGCCGTCGCTGAACGACGCGGTCCGGCCTGCCGGGCAGGTGGCCGTCCGGGCCGCGAGCTCGACCGTGAAGTCGTCCTTGCTGAAGCGCCCTGCCACGCTCGTCGGCGGCTGGACCTTGCAGCGGCTGACGGCGCCGGCGTCCTCGAGCGTCTCGAGCACGGCACCCGCGCCGTACGCCGAATCGCCGTACACGGTGAGCGGCTCGGCAGCGGGCTCGGCGGGAGCCTCGTCGGCGGCAGCGGGCTCGGCGGCGAGCAGCTCGCTCACCACGCTCGCGTCGCCGGCGTTGCCCGGCGTGACGGCGGTCGCGGTGATGAGCTCGGCGTCGGGGTCGAGCGCGATATGGCCCTTGTAGCCGTCGAAGCTGTGATGGTTCGTCTTGTGGCCGTGGCGGGCGTCGGGGTCGACGGTGCTGATGACCCGGTCCGCTGCGACCCGGCGGGCGATCCGGACCCGGCCGTCGGGACCCTCCTCGAGATCCTGCCCGATCACGGTCGCGAGCAGGGTCGCGGCCTCGGCGAGCGGCGGCGGGAGCGGGCCGCCCTCGAGCGCCTCGAGCAGGGCCAGGCCGTCACGCGCGAGCGCGTCGACGAGGGTCAGGCGCGACTCCGCGTCGTCCCAGTCGCAGGCGGGCTTGCCCCCTTTCCGATAGTCGTCGTCGCGCCGCAGGACCGCGCGGAGCGCCGGCTTCGGCTCCTCTGCCTCGGCTGCCGCGAGGACGCCCCGGATCGCGGAGCGGACCAGGGTCACGGTGTCCATGGTGGCCACCGCGTCATAGAGGGGCGTTCTGTCGAGCACCCGCCGGACGCCCAGGAGGCCGGCCTCGGTCGCCACCTCGCGCGAGCCTCGAAGATCCGCTTGGGCCGGTCCGAGCGGGCGAGCCGCGCCCGCATGTCGACGAGCACGGTGTGGGCGAAGCCGGGATAGTCGAAGGGCAGGCCGCCCGCGGCGTACTTCCAGCGGGCGTCGAAGGTGAAGCGCTCGACCGCCTCGCGGTCCGACAGGCCCTCGAGGCGCTGGAGGACCATCACGACCGCCACGACCATCGGCGGCACCGAGCGCCGGCCGATGTCGGCGAACAGGTCGGCGAACAGCTCGTCGGGGAAGAGCGCCAGGCACTCCCGGTGGAGCAGGGCATAGATCGACGCAGGCCGAACACGGGGAGCGCAGAACTCGGTCGTGTCCCGGAAGGCGTCTCCCTGGCGGGGCGTGGGTCCGAGCGACATCGGCGGGCTCCTGCGGTCCGTGCCGGGCGGTGCCCATCCGTTCGGTTCGGGTTCGTCCGCCCAGGGAATCGTAGCTGCGCCCGCGCCCTCCCGTCAGCCGTTCAGAACGCGCGTTTGACACCAACCTCCTAGGAGCGTCCAGCGAAGACTTCGGCGGCGCCACGCGACGTCCTCGGCGCGACGGAGCAACTTCTGGCCAAATCCCGTGAGATCTTGGGCCGGGCGCGCATCACCCAGCCGGATCACTACGACAGGTCGTTCACGGGAAGGCAATCGCGCCGCTCGTCGCGCCCATTCTCCGCCCGGCGCGGCTGTCCCGGATGCTCTCTGCGGCGACTACGCGACTCGACGTCGACCATCATCCCCGTCGGATACCCTGTCTCGAGTTGGCCTGTTGTGGTGTTGCGTGGGAATGATAGAAGTATGCGTTCAAGCGTTTGTGTGGGTTGTTCGGATGGGTTGGGGGTTGGGGTGTCAGTCGCCAGCCGGGAGCCGCAAGAGGCAAGCCAGTACCAGCGGGCCCTCGGGCCCGACCGTCTGCGGATAATCACCGACCTGGTTCGGACGCACGGGAGCGTCAAGGTTCACGAGCTGATGCAGCTCTTCGGCGTGACGGACGAGACGGTGCGTCGAGACCTTGTCAAGCTCGAGGAACTGGGAGTCCTTGCGCGCGCTTACGGGGGTGCGGTATCGGCGTCGGAGCTCGAAAGGCCGTTCTCCACGCGATTGGTCGAGCGCGAAGTAGAGAAGACGGCGATCGCGAAGGCCGCCCTCTCACTCATTCGCGACGGCATGCGGATAATCCTCGACTCAGGCACGACGACTCTGTGCCTCGCACGGATGCTCAGGGGCCAGCACGATCTGGTCGTCGCCACGAATGCAGTGACAAACGCGAGCGAACTGATCGGCGTCCCGGGAGTCACTGTGGTCTCGACCGGCGGCATCATCAGGCCGAGTACGTTCGGGGCCGTCGGCGATTTCGCGGTGGCCACACTGCGTCAGCTTCACGTCGACACCACGTTCCTAGCGATCCACAGTGTCTCCGCAGCCGCCGGCCTCACCTATCCCGAGTTCGAGGAGGTCGCCGTCAAGCAGGCGATGATCGATGCAGGCCATCGAGTCGTGCTGCTCGCCGATGGGTCGAAGTTCGGGCGCGAAGCCCTCGTCCGCGTTGCGCCGCTCGATGTGCTCGACACGATCATCACGGCTGGCCAAATCGATCCCCACGAGCTTGCGGCGATCACACAGATGGGAATCGAGGTCATCCGGGCAGACGAACTGCACGCGGCCGATAGCGTCGGCCTCACCGAACCGGATCAGTTCTAGCCCGGAGGGGAGCGGCGACTCGAGCGAGGGGGAGAGAGAGGAGGCGGCGAGACGAGGTGACGCCCCAACCGACGGAACGCCCGTACGACCTCATCGTCGGCGGCGGCATCAACGACACTGGGATCGCGCGCGACGCGGCGCCGCGCGGGTTGCGGACGCTGCTGCTCGAGCAAGACGACCCCTCGGCGGCCACGTCGACGTGGAACAGCCGGATGATTCAAGGCGGGATGAAGTGCCTCGAGCACGGCGAGATTGGGCTGGTGCACGAGTTGCTCCGCGAGCGGGAGTGGCTCCTGCGGGCCGCGCCGCACCTCGTGAAGCCGCTCCTGTTCATGATGCCGTTCCTCCGCCGCAACCGCCGAGGGTCGCTCATCCTGCGCGCGGGGATGCTCGCGTACGACGTCCTGTCGTTCGACAAGTCGCTGCCGATGCACCGGATCCTGTCGCGCGAGAGCGCGCTCGAGGTGGTGCCCGGCATCGACCGCGACGAGATCCGGGGCGCAGCCCTGTTCTACGACGCGCAGGCGGAGTTCGCGGAGCGCCTGTCGGTCGAGAACGCGCTCGGGGCGGAGCAGGCCGGGGCGAGCGTGCTCGTGCACACGCCGGCGACGCGCCTCGTGGTTGAGGCTGGCCGCGTGACCGGCGTGGAGTACCGCGACGAGCTGACCGGCGAGACGGGCCTCGCGCAAGCGCCGGTGACCGTGAACGCCGCCGGTCCGTGGGCCGATGCGGTGCTCGCCACGATCGGCGGCGAGCAGCGGCGACGGATCGGCGGCACCAAGGGCACTCACCTCGTGGTTGATCCCTTCCCGGGCGCGCCGCGCTACGCGATGTACTACGAAGCGGCGGCCGACGGGCGTCCCGTGCTCGTGATCCCCTGGCGGGGTCGCTACGTCATCGGCAGCACCGACGTTCGCGCCGAGGGCGACCCGGGCGAGCAGCGCGCGGACGACGCCGAGTTCGAGTACATCCTGGGCGAGACGAACCGCCTCATCCCGTCCGCCGGGTTGACGCGCGACTCCGTGCGCCTGGTCTACACCGGCGTGCGACCGTTGCCGTACATGCCGGGCGTGCCCGAGTCGAAGATCCCGCGCTCGCACCTGATCGTCGACCACGCCCCCGAGCTCGAGGGCCTGTTCACGATCGTCGGCGGCAAGCTGACCACGTTCCGCAGCCTCGCCGACCAGACGGTGTCGAAGGTCGAGCGGAAGCTCGGCCGGCAGGCCCGCCGGAGCGCGACGCGGACCGTCCCGCTGCCGGGCGGCGTGACGCGGAGCGTCGCAGCCGAGATCGCAGCGCTCGCCATCGAGTCCGACCTCCCGCCGGCGACCGCGGCACGGCTCGTGGGCATCTACGGGAGCCGGGCGCGGCTCGTCGCCGAGCTCGTCGCCGAGCACCCGGAGCTCGGGCGCCCGTTGCGCGAGGACGTCGCGATGATCGGTGCCGAGGTGGTGATGGCGCTCCGCCACGAGCACGCGCGGACGCTCGAGGACGTGTTCCACCGTCGCGCGATGCTCGCCTTCGACGCCCCGATCGACGCGCAGCTGCGCGAGGCGGCGGCGCGGATCGCGGAAGCCCACGCCGGGTGGACCGACGCCTGGATCGCCGACGACCTGGCGGGGCGGCACGGTCGGCCGTCGGGGCTGTGGCGGCCGTCGGGGGCACGTGCGCCGGCGGCGGTGGCCGGGGCCGTCCGGGACGATGCCGTGCCCGCCGCGGTGCGCTGAGGTGGCCGCGATGCGCCTGCTCCTGCTCGGCCTCGACTGCGGGCTGACGGTCACCAAGGCGGTCGTCCACGACGCCGAGGGGAACGAGCTGGGCCGCGCCGAGGCGCGCGTCCCGCAGGCGACGCCGCATGCGCGCTGGGTCGAGCGCGATCCCGACAAGCTGTGGCGGGCGTGCGCCGTGGTCATCCGCGATGCGATCGCGGCGGCAGGTGCGGCGGCGGCCGACATCGCCGCGGTCGGCGCGACGGGGCACGGCGACGGGGTGTACCTCGTCGACTCTCGGGGAGCGGCCGCCCGGCCCGCGATCCTGTCGATGGACACGCGCGCGGTCGGGGTCGTCGACCGCTGGCGAGCTGCCGGGATCATGCCGCGCGCCCTCGAGCTCACGGGGCAGGCGCCGTGGCCCGCCGCGCCGGCGGCCGTGCTCGCGTGGCTCGCCGAGCACGAGCCCGCGGTGCTCGAGCGTGCCGAGCACGCGCTCGGGTGCAAGGACTACGTGAAGCTCCGCCTCACCGGCGCCGTGTCGACCGATCCGACCGAGGCGAGCCAGTCGTTCACAGACGTCCGGACCCAGGCGTACTCGCCGGCGGCGCTCGAGCTGTACGGCCTCGACGGCCTCGGCCGGCTGCTGCCGCCGGTCGTCAGCTCGGCCGAGGTCGCTGGCACCGTGACCGTCGCCGCCGCGCGCGAGACCGGGCTCCGCGAGGGCACGCCGGTCGTGTCCGGGATCCACGACGTCGACGCGTGCGCCATCGCGACCGGCGTGGTCCGGCCGGGCCGCCTGTCGGTCGTCGCGGGCTCGTTCAGCATCAACCAGTGCATCTCCGACGCGCCTGCGGTCGACCCGCGCTGGAGCTGCCGCAGCTTCGGCTTCCCCGGGCGCTGGATGAACATGGCGGTCTCGCCCGCCTCGGCCACGAACCTCGAGTGGTTCGCGCGGACGCTCGTCCCCGGCGACGCGTCGTCGTTCGAGTTCGTCGAAGCGGACGTCGCCTCGGTCGCCGCCGATCCGCGCGAGGTGTGGTACCTCCCGTTCCTGTACGGGTCGCCGGTATCGGACCGCGCGAGCGGCTCGTTCGTCGGCCTCCGCGGCTGGCACCGGCGGGGGCACCTCGTCCGCGCGCTGCTCGAGGGCGTCGTGTTCAACCACCGGATGCACGTCGATGCGCTGCGCTCCGCGTTCCCCGCGCTCGCCGAGGTCCGCCTCACGGGCGGCGGGTCGCGGAGCGCGGCGTGGGTGCAGATGTTCGCCGACGCGCTCGGGCTGCCAGTCGTGCTGACCGCGACGGTCGAGGCGGGCGCGCTCGGCGCGGCGATGTGCGCGGGGATCGGCGCGGGCGTGTACGCGGACCTCGACGACGCGGCGTCGCACGTCGTGCGCGAGCGGCTCGTCGTCGAACCCATGGACGGAGGCAGCGAGGACCTCACGCGGGGCTACGAGCGGTACCTCGACCTCGTGCGGGCGCTCGGCCCGTTCTGGGACGAGGTCGGGAACCCGATCCCCGCGAACGCGTAGCGCCGGCCAAGCCGGTGCCGAGGAGTCTGGGTCTCGAGGGAACGGGCGAGCAAGTCGTGAGCGACGGTGAGGGCGTCGCGCGGCGAGACTTGGACCGTCCCCCCGGACAGCGAAGGCGCTCAAGCAGCAGGTTTCTATGGGTGGCAGGGCAGCTCAATCGCGGCGGTCGAGCGCCACGAGCTTCTCGACCTTGGGCGTTGATCTGCCCGGCTCGAACTCTGCGGCCAGCCAGTGATCGAGGATCACGAGCGCCGCCTCGGTTCCGAGCGTCCTCGCGCCGAGCGTCAGGACCTGCGCGTCGTTGGACTTGCGAGCGCGTTCCGCGCTGTAGGGATCGGCTGCCTGTGCCGCTCGCACTCCGGGGACCTTGTTCGCCGCGATTGCCATGCCGATCCCTGTACCGCAGACGAGGATGGCTCGGTCGTAGTGGCCGGCAGCTACCCGGCGCGCGACTTCGACCGCTACATCCGGGTAGTCGATCGCGTCCGCGGCTGAGGTCGAGCCATAGCCCTCGACCTGGTAGCCAAGCTCCCGTAGGCGTTCCTCGAGGCGGGCCCTGAGGGGATAGCCTGCCTCGTCGCTCCCGATCGCTATGGGTGTTCGCGTCGCCATCGGCTTCTCCGTGCTGCGCTGGTGGTGCCCGTCCGGGTGCTCATGGTGGTACGGAGTCGATGCCGCCCCGACTCGGTGAGAGTCCTGTGGCGGCATCGACCCTACGGAACAGGGGCGTGGGGTCAGGCGCTGATCATCGGCACGTCCGGGTTCACGTCCGGTCCGTAGAAGGTGACGACGACCATCTCCTCCGTTCCCTCGTTCTCGATGACCGTCTCCTTGATTGCCCTGTCGTGCGTGACGAGGAGCTCATCAAGGCTCGGGTCGGACGAGTCGACGGGGAGGTTGGCGAACCTGCCCTTCCCGCGCCACACGATGAGGTTGTAGACGCCCCGTTCGGTGGTGGTGAAGGTCCCGCCGGGTCGAACGACGATCTTCTTGCCGCTGAACTTCGTGGTGTTGTAGTAGATCCAGTAGGCCTCGCCGCCGGCCTGCCGCTCGATCAGCTGAGGGGTCGTGTGGCGGTGCTCGAAGAAGAGCGGGTCGCAGTTCGCTTCCCAGTCGACGACCTCGAGCACGAACCGCTCGCCATAGCGCGCGCGGTCCTCGGGGCGGACGTCCTTGAACAGGAAGTCCTTCGACACGAGCTTCCCGCCCGCGACCGGCTGGAACATGAGCAGGACGTCCGAGTCCTCCTGCAGCTCGAAGGTCAGCGCGGAGCCGGGCGAGTGGAGGATGCCCGACGGGACGTGGAAGCCCTCGTCAGCGACCTGAAGCTCGGCTCGCGAGTGCTTGAGGATGAGGTTGTTCCTCCAATCGACGAGGTGCGGCAGCAGGTCCTCGTGCCGTCGGGGATCGACCAGTGAGGGATGAAGGCCGAGGAAGGCCTCGGGCCGCGGGCCCATGTCGACCCCATCCGGGTACCAGTACGCCTCGTCCTTCTGGTGCCGGCCGACGAGCGACGCGTGCTGCTGCCGGGGGTGGAGGTGGAAAGGGAACCGATCATTGAAGTCGAAGATCTTGGCGAGCCGCCCGAGCCCCTCGTGTGTCGCGGCGTACTCCCGGCCCAGGATCGCCACCGGGTCGTTCTTGACGGCGTCGGCCAGGGTGACGCGCGCGCCGTCCTCGAGCGCAAGGTAGCTGAGGCCCTCGTCGGGCGTGCTGATCCGATTGTCGGCCTTGGTCGTCGATCCGAGCCAGCGCTCACAGATGAACCCTCGCTCACCTGCGTCGAGCTGGGCATCCGAGAGGCCGAGCCGTCCGAGCGGTGGCAGCCACTCTCGCGCCACCCACGTCGGCTCCAGGCGCAGGATCCCCCCGCCGTCGGAGAGGGCCCGCTCCACTGAGTCGCGAGCGGCCTTGGACGCGCCGATCGACTCGATCACCATTCTCACTCCACTCCTTGCTTTACCGCGGCCGCCGGGCCGTTACGCTGCTCGGGGAGCATCCGGTACCCCGATTACCTCGGCCCTATGCGAGCCGCGCGGAGATCGACCGGCCGAGCGAGCCGAGGATGACCGCCGACGAGGCTGCCCCGGCGTCGACGAAGCCCCGCGATCGCTCCCCCAGTCGGCTCGCCCGGCCGATGCGGGCCACCATGTCCTTCGTCGATTCGGACGCCTGCGTTGCCGCATCGGCCATCGCCGCGAGCGCGTCCGCAAACGACGCTCCGGCTTCGACCGCGGCAGTCATCGCGGTATCCGCCGGGATCAGCACGTCGACGAGCGTCTTGTCGCCGAGCGACGCGCCTCCGATGTCCACGACGGCCGCTCGGCCTGCACTCAGCATCTGGGCAAAGGCGGCGCCGTCGATCGCATCCTTGCCGGCTCCCGCCTCGGCCATGGCTGCGAAGAAGGACCCGTAGAGTGGGCCCATGGCCCCGCCGATGTCGGTCAGGAGCGTCTGGCCGAGCAGCGCGAGCCCCTCGCAAAGGCCGATTGGGTCCGGTCCGAGAAGCTCGGCGACACGCGAGAAGCCCTTGTCCATGTTGACGCCGTGGTCCCCGTCGCCGGTCGCCCCGTCGAGCTCGCTGAGGCGCGCCGCGTTCTCGTGCATGGAGGTGATGAGGTCGACGAGGACGGCGCGTCCCTCGGCTGCGGCGAACGCCGTCATGTCAGGCGCCCGCCTGGTTGAGGCCGACGGACCAAGCTTGGGCGTCGATGAGCTCTCGGAGATCGTCGTCAAGCTTCAGCAGCGTGAGGGTCACGCCGTTCATCTCGAGTGACGTGAAGTAGTTGCCGATGTACGGTCTGTGGATCTTGATCCCCGCCTTCTCGAGGAGGGCTGCGACCTCCGAGTACAGGATGTAGAGCTCCATCACGGGCGTGCCGCCGAGGCCCGACACGAGGGCGACCACTTCGTCGCCGGCGACGAACGGCAGGTCCGTCAGGACCGCCTCGACCATGCGCGCGGCCATCTCTCTGGCCGGGACCAGTGGCTCCACCGCGACGCCGGGCTCGCCGTGATGCCCGATGCCGACCTCCATGGTCCCGGGTTCGATCGAGAAGTTCGGCTTGCCGACCGCCGGGATCGCGCACGGCGAGAGTCCGATCCCGATGCTCCGTGTCTGATCGATCGCGCGTTGCGCGGTGCTCACGACCTCCTCGAGGCTTGCGCCCGCCGCGGCCTTTGCGCCGGCGATCTTCCAGAGCAGGACCTCGCCCGCGACGCCGCGCCTCTTGGCCCTTTCGGCGGGCGGCGCCGACGCGACGTCGTCGTTCGCGACGACCGCGGCGACCTGCATCCCCTCGGCCGCGGCCAGCTTCATGGCCATCTTGACGTTCATGTTGTCGCCGGCGTAGTTGCCATAGAGGCACACGACGCCGAGACCGGAGTCCGCGGCCCTGAACGCGTCGTGGAACGCCATGGCGGAGGGGGACGAGAAGACCTCGCCGATCGCGACCGCGTCGAGCATGCCCTCGCCCACGTAGCCCAGGAAGGCAGGCTCGTGGCCGGAGCCACCGCCCGTCACCAGGCCGACCTTGCCCTTGATGGGCGCGCGACGGTAGCGCAGGACCCGAGGGTTGTCGGTGGCCACAACCTCTGCGGCGTGCGCCTTGAGGTACCCCCGGACCATGTCCTCGACCACCTGCGCGGGGTTGTTGATGATCCGCTGCATCTCGCCTCTCGTTCCTCGTGCGACGGCCTCCACAGCCGAGTTCAGCTGCCCTCGATCATCGGGAACATCGTCCAGTACTGGGTCCGCATGCGACGCGGCTGCTCGAGGACCGTCCGGATCGCCGCGGCGATGTCTTCGGGCCTGATGAAGTCCGACCGCGACGGCATGTCCCGGGTGCGGCCTTTGCCGAGCGCGAAGTCCGTGTCCGTGCTGGCCGGCGCGATCGTGGTGACACGGATGCCCTTCGGGCGAAGCTCCTTGTCGATCGACGCGGCGAGCCCTACCTGGGCGTACTTCGTGGCCGTGTAGATGCCCTCGTTCGCCCCGCCCCGGAACCCCGCGACCGATGCCACAATGACGATGTCGCCGTGGCCGGCGGGCACCATCCGCCTCACCGCAGCGCGGATCGGCCAGATGCTGCCGCTGACGTTCGTGGCCACCATCTCCGCGACGAACTCGTCGGAATGGTCGAGGATCCCGCCGTAGCCACCGACGCCGGCATTCACGATGAGGGTGTCGATCCTGCCGAACCGCTCGACCGCGGTGTCGATGAAGCGGGTCGAGTCGGCGGGCTCTCGCACGTCCATCTGCACCGGGACGACCCGAGGGCCGATCTCCGCCACGACAGCCTCGAGGCGCTCGAGTCGGCGTGCCCCGAGGACGACGTTCGCCCCGGCCGCCGCCAACTCTCGAGCCGTGGCCCGCCCGATCCCCGAGCTCCCGCCGGTGATCGCGATGACCTGGTCGGTCAGCTGCCCCACGTTGTCCTCCACGCGTCCGCTGGACGGCCGGGGTGGAACGCCACCCGGTTCCAGCCTTGCTGCATGCCTACTTGATGATCCCGATCTTGGCGCGGTCGATCGTGACGAAGACCGCAATGACCAGTACGAGGCCTTTCACGACGCTCTGCAAGTACGGATCGACGCCGATCATGTTCATGCCGGAGGCGAGGATCGTGATGATGAAGGCGCCGAGGACCGTCCCCTGGACGGAGCCCACCCCACCGGTCAGCGGCGTGCCGCCGACCACCACCGCAGCGATCACGTCCAGTTCGAGCCCTTGGCCGAGCTGGGACGTGGCGGCCTGGACGCGGGCGCCCTGCAGCAGCCCGGCGATCCCGGTCAGGACGCCCAAGAGGGCGAACATCAGGATCTTGGCCCGCGCGACGCGGATGCCGGTGAGGAGCGCGACCCGCTCGCCGCCGCCGATCGCTCGCACCTCACGCCCGAAGACGGTGTGATTGAGCAGCACGTAGCCGATCGTGAGGAGCGCGAAGGCGATCAGCGCGGCGTTCGGGAACCCGAACGTCCGGCCGGCGAAGTCGTCGAGGTACTGCGCGTTCGTGATCGAGACTGGCGACCCCTTGGTGAAGAAGAGGACGATGCCGCGATAGGCGACCATCGCCGCGAGGGTCGCGATGAACGACGGGACCTTGCCTTTCGCGAAGACAATGCCGTTGAGGAGGCCGCACGCGATGCCGACGACGACCGCCGGAATGATCGCAGCCACGCCGAGCGAATCCGAGGCCGCAGCGCTCGCGAGCGCGGCGAGGGCGACGATCGAGCCGACCGACAGGTCGATGGAACCGCCGATAATCACGAACGTCATGCCGAGCCCGACCACGAGCAGGGGCACCGCCTGCTGCAGGACGATCATTGCGTTGTCGAAGGTCAGGAACTTGTCCGACAGCAGCGAGAACGTCGCGAGGAGCACGACAAACATCAGTGCTGGGAAGTAGGCCCTCAGCCCGCGCAGGGTCAGGCCCCGAGCGGCGAGCGTTGCCAATGATTGGGTTGCCATTCGTGTCACCCTGCTGTCCTCGCGACTAGATCATGTGGGTGATGACGTCCTCTTCCCGCGGCCGCGCCTCGCGAGGAAAGACCTTGGTGACGCGCCCAGTCCTCGTGACGAAGATCCGGTCGGCCATGCCGATGAGCTCTGGAAGGTCGTCGCTCAGCATGACGATCGCCGTCCCCCCATCGGCGAGCTCACGGATGAGGCGGTAGATCTCCATCCGTGAGCCGACGTCGATTCCGCGCGTAGGGTTGTTGAGGAGGAGGACGCGAGGCGCGACCGCCATGCACTTCGCCAGGACGACCTTCTGGAGGTTGCCGCCGCTGAGCGACTGTGTCGCGGCGTTGGGGCCCGACGCCGCGATGTGCAGCTCCGAGATGTAGCGATCGGCGATCTTGCGGTTTGCCGCGTGGTCAATGAACGGTCCGCGCCGCGGCGCCACCGCGAGGTTGATGTTCTCGAGGACCGAGAAGTCGCGGATGAGGCCCTCGCCGAGACGATCGCCGGGAAGGTATGCGACCCCCTCGCCCCAAGCTTCGGCGATGCTGCCCGGGCGGTAAGGCTCGCCCGAGAGCATCATCGAACCGGAGGTCGGGCGGATCCCTCCGTAGATCAGCTCGAGGATCGCCTCGCCGCCGGAGCCCTTCAGCCCTCCGAGGGCGACGATCTCGCCTGCCCCTACGGTGAGGCTGGCATCCACGAGTCGTCCCTCGACCGAGACGTCCCGGAGCTCGAGCAGCGGCGTGTCCGGCAGGACGGTTGGGGCAGGGGGATACATCCGATCGGCGGTCTCGCGCCCGACCATCAGCATCTCCATCTCCCTGGTGTCCAGCTCGGACTCCCGGTAGTCGCCGACCTTCCGACCGTCCTTCAGGATCGTGATCACATCGGCTACCTTGCTCACCTCGTCGAGGTGGTGCGAGACGAAACCTATCGCCATGCCGTGGACGCGCAGATTCCGCACGACCTCGAGGAACGTACTGACCTCGCGAGTGTTGAGGAAGGCGGTCGACTCGTCGAGGAGAAGGATCTGGGGCCGGTACGAGAGTGCCCGGGCGATCTCGACCACCTTCAGCTGCCCAAGGTCGAGGCTCGCCAAGCCGTCGGTGGCGGCGAAGCCCGCCCCCATGGACTCGAGGATCTCCTGCGCCGCGCTGTCGAGCTTCGCCCTGTCGAGCAGCCCGAAGCGCCCGGTGAACGAAGCCAGCCGGTCGATGAAGATGTTCTCGGCGATGCCGAGCGACGGGTTGACGGTGAGCTCCTGGAAGACGAGCGCGACACCGCGACGGTGCGCTTCGCGCATGTCGGCCGGGCTGTAGTCCGACCCGTCGAGCGTCATCCGGCCCTCGTCAGGGGCGATCGAGCCGGCAAGGATCTTGAGCAGCGTGGACTTCCCGGCCCCGTTCTCGCCAACCAGCGCTCGGACCTTGCCGGTCTCGAGGGTGATCCCGACGTCGGTCAGCGCGTGCGTCGAACCGAATGCCTTGCCGATCTGCTCCGCGACGAGCTGCATCGTCCGCTCCATGACTCTCACGGCGAAGACTGCCTCGGAGGGCCGGCAAGCCGAGTTGCCGACGAGCGAGGTCGGGCGGCGAGAGGGGACCCCTCACCGCCGCCCTGGATCGGAGCCGAGAGACTCGCTCCGAAGTCTGCTACTGGCTGTACTTGAGCTCGAACGTCGCGGGCGGCGCGCTCGGCGTGTAGACGCGCGAGTGCTCTTTGAATGAGTAGGCCGGGACGCCGTTCGGGAAGTCCTTCTCGAACTGGGCGACCTTGTCCTGGGTGAGCGGGAGCAGCTCGAGCTTGACGTTCGCCTGATCTGCGGGGATCGGCAGCCCGTGCAGGTAGTCGTACATCATGACCTCGGCGAACCCGCCCTGGAGCCAGTGGCCCCCGATGTCGAAGAGGAGCTCGCCGTTCTTGACGGCGGTGACGTTCTCCGGGTTCAGGTCCATGGCGACGACCATGATGTCCTTGCCCGGGACCTTGCCGGCGTTCTTGATCGCGGTCATGACACCGGTCGCAGTGCCGCCGTTGGCGCACCAGACGCCCTTGATGCCGGGGTTGCCCTGATAGAGCGACTCGAAGGCCGTCTGGGAGGTGTCGCGGACGAAGTTGCCGTTGACTGTCCCGTCGACGACGACGTCGGGATGCGCCTTGAGCGAGCGCTCAAGGCCGGCATGGCGGTCGATCGCGACCGACGTGCCCGGGGTGCCGTCGACGACGGCGATGTGCTTCTTGCCATCTGCGCCGGCCGGGGTGGCCGCGACAAGGGCCTCGGCCATCTGAAAGCCGGCGCTCTCATCGCTAGGGCCGACGAACGCGAGGTAGTTCGGGTAGGCCGGGTCCTGGGGCTTGAGATCGCTGATGTAGGCGTCGGTGATGATCACCGGGATGTTCGCGGCCTTCGCGTCATCGAGGCCCTTCTTGCCCAGGTTCCAGTACGCCGTGAAGATGATCCCGTCGACCTTCTTTGCGACGAGGTCCTCGAGTTGACTGGCCATCTGGTCCGGCTTGTTGTCGGCGTTGAGGACCGTCAGGTCGACGCCGAGCTCGTCCGCGCCCTGCTTCATGAATGCGACGTAGTTGGTCCAGAACTGCGCGTCAAGGGTTGGCACGACGACCCCGATGCTGACGCGCTTCGGAGCGGCAGACGCGGCCGCCTGGGTCGCCGTCGAGCCACTGTTGGCTGTCGCAATGGGCGAGGTGCTCGCGCCGCCACTGCCCGAGCATCCAGCCATGACCGCGACCACCATGAAAGCCGCGAGAAGGCGGGATCCGATCGAGAAAGGTCTCTTGGTCATCCTCTACTCCCTACTGTCGAGACAACGGGACGCATTGCGGAACCCGGTTCGCGTTGTCTTATCCCTCCTCCTCGCTCTCAACTCGCCTGCGCCGTCGCTGACGGCAGATGGTCACGTCTGCTCGCGGACGCACTCGGCACGGACGATCGGCCCATGTGGGCCTCGAATGAGAATGTGATCCGCCGAGGCTGACGCTCCCCCGCGATCCGCTCGAGGATCAGCTCGACGGATGCCTCCGCCATCGCCTTGACCGGCTGAGCGAACGCGGTGATCGAGAGAAGGCCCATCCAGAAGGGCTCATCGAGAGCCACGAACGCCAGGTCATCCCACATGGGGAGGCCGAGCTCGTCCATCGCCTGCAGCGCCCCGAACGCGGTCGTCCCATTTGAGGCGATGAGACCGGTGACGTCGCCGGCCGCCAGCAGCCTGCGCGCGCCATCGCGCCCGCACTCGATGGTGAAGTCCCCGAACGCGACGCGGGGCTCGAGGCCTGCCGCGGTCATAGCGTCCAGGTAGCCCGCGAGCCGGTCCGCTCCCGCCGAGATGTGGCGGGGGCCGCTGATGAGGCCGATGCGCCGATGGCCCAGCTCGATCAGGTGGTTCGTCGCGTCGCGCGCCCCTGCGTGGTTGTTCACCAGGACCGCATCCGCCCTGCGATCGTCCACGGGGCGGTCCGTCGCAACCACGGGGATCCCGAGATCGAGGAGCCGGCTGATCCCCGGGTCACTCGGGTCGGCCGGGGTCAGGATCACGCCGAGGACTCGCTCTGCGGCGAGCATGTCGAGATAGGCAGCCTGCTTCGTCGCGTTCTCGTCGGTGTTGCACACGAGGACGGGGTATCCGCGACGGTAGGCCGCATCCTCAGTCGCCCGCACCATCGCCGTGAAATGTGTGTTCTCGATGTCCGTCACGACGACCCCGAGCGTCCGCGTCTGGCCGCGTCGGAAGTTGCCGGCGATCCGGTTCGGTCGGTAACCGGTTTCTCGCACGGCGCGCAGAACACGCTCACGCATGGGTGTCTGGACTGACTGGGCGCCGCTTAGGACACGGGACACAGTGGCGATCGAGACGCCGGCCCGTTCAGCTACGTCACGCATGAGAGCGCGGTGCGACCCAGGTTCCTGACTCCGGGCTGGAACGCCGCGCCCGTTCTCCTGTAATCGGTTTCTCACAGCCGAGAGCGTCGAGCCACCGATCTTTCCTGCACAGTGCCGTTACGCCTCCCAAAAAGGGACCAACGGCCCTTGACTTGCACCACCGCTCTCTCATGGCCGGAAGGGAACGCGACGAGGACTCACTCAATGACTGGCGCGATCACCTTCGAAGAGGCCCTGCGCCGAGGGTCAGCCGGCGTGACGCTGCTGAGCGGCCGGGGCAGAGTGAGCGGGCTCCTGGGCGCAGTGCTGGTCATCGGGACGATCACGGCTACTTGGTGACGATCAGGCAGGATTGCGAGGAGATGTGTCGGCAGCGGTTGATGGCGACGGGTCCCGCCTGAACTCAGATTGCGCCCAGACGTCGACGGCGGCGCTCCTCCCGACGGACGTCGAAGCGCAGCCTGGACCGCCCGGGGAGCCGCGTCGTGCGCACCCGGAGGGTGGCTGCCTGGTTGAGCACGACCGGAGCTCGGCGGCCGGTGCCTAGCAGGCGCGTGTTGGTGCTGAGGACCCTCCCGCCGGAGATGGTGGCGAGCCACCGCCACGGCGTCGCTCCAGGCGCCCCCTGGCGTCGTGCGGCCGTCCACGCTGTCCCGAGGCCGAAGGCGGCCCGGCGCTCGGGCTCGATCGGGATGTCGACCGCGAGGGACGGATGGCCGCCGAGGGCGACGCTCAGGGCCAGCAGACGGGCTGCGAGCACAGGGGGCGTGATCCCGGTAGCGGGCGTGGATGTCGCGCACGGTCCGCGCCGGCACGCCGGTCGCGGCCGCGATCTCACGGGCCCTCGTCCCCCGGATGCCGGCCGCGATGGTCCGCCCGACCGTGTCGATGTCATCGAGGCGGCGGTGCAGGACGCCCTCGGGAAGCTCGCCACCTGTCCGCCTGCACCTCCCGACAGCGCCAGCGCGAGACCTGCACCAGGGCGCGCTCGGGTCCCGTCCGGAGCTGCCGGCGATGGCTGCCCCATCCGATCAGCCGGCCGCCGCAGGCCCGACAGGTCCTGCGGACACCCGCGCTCTGGGCGCTCGGCCCCGGCCCCATCCGATCAGCCGGCTGCCGCAAGGCCCGACAGCTCCGTCCCTGCGAGGTCACCGGCCACCTCCACCATGTCGCGGCATGATGACCCTGGAGGCCCGCGTCTGTTGGGCCCCGCACCCGCTGAGGCAGAGGGGGCGGGTCTCGCTCCCGGGGACGCGGCGGGGATTGGCGGGTCTCGACATAGCGGATAAGTGGCGGGAGTCGGGCCGCCCCCTGCGCTCATGGACGGCGCGTTTCGGCCTTCGGCGACACGCCCAGTTATCTGCTGTACGAGCGCTGTGCGGCCCGACAGGTGGGCATCACCACGCTCGGACGGCGGGCCGGGGAGGAGCTGCTGCTCGGGCACATCCGCTATAGTGACGCGGGCCCGAAGGCCCGCTGCGGACCAGTTATCAGCTGGTCCCAAGCACGGAACCCGGCGCCGACATAGCTCAGCGGTAGAGCAGCTGTTTCGTAAGTCTCTAGCCCTCTGCGCAGTGCTACAAGCGTGGGAACCCGATACAAACGGGCACACTTATCAGCTGTTCGTTCGGAACGGGTGCCCGCCCAGGATCGCCGCTACGGCCCGATCGTCCTCGCGACGACCCAGATGCCCTGAATCTCGTGCGAATTGGCGGGGGTCCACGCTCGGGCTCATGGTCATCTCCTCGCTCGGCACGGCTGCCGAGCCTTGTTTCGTGGCCATACTTATCGGCTCTTCCACGCTCAGAACCGGCCGAATCATCAGCTCATGTGGTGGGAGCCCAACTCAGTCGGTGTGGTCCCAGCACGGCGACGTGATTGGCGCGTCATGTGGCTGAGCCGCGCAAGCCGAGCGTAGTGGGCTTTCCGCGCTGCCTCAAGATCGG
>JAJYMP010000245.1 GCA_021786915.1 Chloroflexota bacterium | reverse complement strand
CGGGGCGGGCACGCTGGCCAAGGCGCACTTCGATTCGGATCGAAATGAGAGCCGTCTGCGAGCTGATACTGCATCGACGCGATGCTCCGGGGGCATTCCGCCCCGCTGCGGCGGCACCCCCAGCCGCCTCGACCGGGACAACCGGGTAACGTGCGAACTGGACTCGGAAGCGCGGCGGGCACCCTCTTCGACGGGCAGTGGTGGTACCTCGACGTCCACCACCCCGAGGAGGCGGTGAAGATCGACCTCGACCACGAGCACTACACCGCACTCATCAGTCGCCGGGCGGGGTGCTGCCGTTGAGCCAGGACAACCGCGAGCTGGCGCTCTCGGCGGAGATTCTCTCGAAGCGGTTCGGCGGGCGGGTGGCGTTCGAGGATGTCTCCTTCGAGGTGGGACGCGGCGAGGTCTTCGGCTTCCTGGGCCCGAACGGGGCCGGCAAGACGACCACGGTGCGGACGCTCGGCACGCTGATCGCTCCGAGCGCGGGCCAGGCCTCGGTTGCGGGACTCCCCCTTACCCCCGAGAACGGGCAGGAGATCCGGCGGCGGATCGCGATCATGCCGGAGTCCCCGGGGCTGTACCTGCGTCTGACGGTCCGCGAGAACCTCGGCTGCTTCGCCGAGCTCTACGAGGTATCCGAGCCGAGCGAGCGCATCCGACGCGCCTTGGGAGCCGTGGGGCTGGCGGATCGTGCGGACGACGTGTGCGGTACGCTCTCAAAGGGCCTGCGCCAGCGGGTGGCTCTCGCGAGGGCGCTCCTCAGCGAGCCCGAGGTGCTCTTCCTGGACGAGCCGACCGCCGGCCTCGACCCGGCTGCCACCCGCGACGTGCACGAGCTCATCGTCGGGCTGCGCGAGCGCGGGGTCACCATCTTCCTCACCACCCATCGCCTCGAGGAGGCGGAGCGCCTCTGCGACCGGGTGGCGATCCTCAACACGACCCTGCGCACGATCGGCCGGCCCGATGAGCTACGCGATCGGCTGTTCCGCACGACAGTTGCGGTGCGGACGCGGGAGCCCCTGGCCGATCCCGGCCACATCTTCGGGGGCCTGCCAGGGGTCACGGGCTGGCGGATGGATGGATCGGCCGACTACCTCCTGACCGTCTCCGAGTCTGCGCTCGCCGCTCCGGCGGCGGCCCGGGCCCTGGTGGCGGCCGGTGCCGACGTGCTGACGATCGCCGAGACGCGCCACTCCCTCGAGGACGTGTACCTCCAGCTGATCGACGACGATGAGCCGTCTGGGGCGCGGTCAGCGTGAGCAGCCGGCGGATCGGGGCCATCGTGCGTAAGGAGCTGGCCGAGTACCGGCGCAACCGCTTCCTCATCGGCGGGATGGCGATCCTGCCCCTCGTCTTCAGCATCGAGCCGCTCGTGGCCGTGGTGTCGCTGAGCAGGTCGGCGTCGAGCTCTCTGGGCGGCGAGCACGTCCTCCTCTACATGCTCGGCATCCCGGTCCTCGTGCCGGTGATCGTGGCCGCCACGGCGGTGGCAGGCGAGCGCCAGCAGGGCACCTTCGAGCCGGTGCTGAGCACGCCCATCCGCGCCGACGAACTGCTGCTCGGCAAGGCGCTTGCCGCCCTCGTCCCGTCGCTGGGAGTGGCGTATGTCGTGTACGCCCTCTTCCTCGCGCTGGTCGAGCTCCTCGCACAGCCGGCCGTTGCCTCGGCGCTCATCCAGGCACCAGACCTCCTGGCCCAGGCGCTCTTCACCCCGCTCCTGGCCTGCTGGTCAATCTGGGTCGGCACGGCCATATCGACCCGCACAGGCGATCCCCGGGTGGCCCAGCAGCTCGGCCTCCTCGCCAGCCTGCCGCCAGTCGTCTTCGTGCTCCTCGTCGCGGTGAATGCCATCCCCCCCACGCTCGGGCTCGCGGTGGGCTGCGCGGCGATCCTCGTCGTCCTCGACGTGGTCGGTTGGCAGATCGCTTCGCGGCTCTTCGATCGCGAGCGGCTGATCACCAGCACGCGCTGAAACGAGGCCGGCCCCGGAGGACTCGGGCCGAGCCTTTGCGAGCGAAGACCCGCGTCGTGGCGCGGATCGGCTCGCGTCGCGGGCGCTGACGAGCCCGGCGTGATCAGAGCAAGCGCCGCCGCTACGAGGATGTCGGCTGCTCCGCCGGCGCCGCCCCGTAGTAGCCGGCCACGGCGCCGAACGCCGCCTTCGGCTCCCACGGCAGGTTCGGGTGTGTGGTCCCGCGCCGGCCCGCCGGCCAGCGGCCGGACGAGGCCGGGGCTGCACGCGTCCAGGTCGTATCGGGAGTCCGGGTCGTAGGGCCTGATGGCGAAGATGAAGGTGCTGACGAAGGCGCCGTCGACGCCGGCCGCGTCGAGGATCGCGAGCGTCTCGGCCAGCTCGCGTGCCTGGAGCGCCTCGTCGCGCGGGACGACCTTCGTGACCCGCGGCCGCACGAACCGGCCGAGTGCCGGGAGGGAGTGGAGGATGAGGCTGATGCCGTCGATGTTCGAGGCGGTCGAGAGCGCGCTCATCTCGTCGCCGCCGACGCACGACGGGTTACCGAACTCGGTGTTGACGACCGGTTTGCCGGCCGCGAGGAGCGGGGCGAGCATCTCGACGTAGCGGTCCTTGATGCGCGCCGCCCGGTAGTGGTCGACGCCGACGATGTCGAAGCGGCTCCAGTCGACCTGCTCCCAGGGCAGGGACGCGTACGTGAGGGGGCCGCCGAAGACCGGGCGGACGGCCGCCTCCAGTCGCGCGAGGACGGCGTTGAGGGGCCGGTTGTGGGCCCCGCTCCGGATGGTGCCGGCGGCCATCATGCGCTTGAGCCTGTCGGTCACCGGTCGCCCGGGCAGGATGCCGCGCATGAACAGCGTCAGCTCGCCGCCGACGACGAACGTGACGCGGTCCGGCGCGGCCGACCGGAGGCGCTCCGCGGCCCGCGCGGCAATCACCGTGCGGGCGACCGTCTCGTCGGCGCCCCGGTCCCACACGGTAGGCGAGAACCAGACGTCGAGGCCGGCCTCGAGGGCCGCCTCCGTGGCCAGCTCCAGCCGGCCGACGTCGCGCGCCACGACGCGGACCGCGGTGCAGTGGAGGTCGCGGCGGATGACCTCCATCTCGCGCCGCGCCGTCCGCGCGTCGAGGCTCGGCCGCCAGGGAATGTCCTTCACGACGCCGGCGTCGTAGCAGACGCCGAGGGCCTTCATGGCCTGTTCATTCGCCACTGTTGCTGAGGTGGCAGGCTCGCCGGTCGCCTTGACCGCGAGGGCTGCTGACTGACCACCTCTCTTCACCATACTGCTCGCTCATCTCGCGTGGAGCACCGCCTCGGCCCGCCGCACTCGACCGTGAAGCACCACCTGGCGAACGCGTGGTCCAGGGTCGGAGCGACGACGACGGCGCAGCTTAATGTGGATCCTGGCGCCGCGGCTGCCCGCACCCGAGGGTACCGCCCCACCAGAGGATGGCTCCCGATGAGCTCCGCTACTCTTCGCTGTCATCGCGCGACGATGGAGTTGGCGACAGCATGCAACGAGAGGGCAGGTCTTGGGCACCATCGCAGTCCACGAG
>JAJYMP010000417.1 GCA_021786915.1 Chloroflexota bacterium | reverse complement strand
CATCGGCATCTGGGAGTGGGCGAGCAACGACCAGGGCGGCGAGCCCGACGTGGTGCTCGCGTCCGCCGGCGACATCCCGACGATCGAGGCGCTGGCCGCCGCGGACCTGGTCCGGATGCACCTGCCCGAGCTCAAGGTCCGCTTCATCAACGTGGTCGACCTCATGCGGCTCCAGGACGAGCGGGAGCACCCGCACGGTCTGTCCAACGCTGAGTTCGACGCGTTGTTCACCACCACCAAGCCCGTCGTCTTCGCCTACCACGGCTACCCCTGGCTGATCCACCGCCTGACGTACCGCCGCACGAACCACGCCAACCTGCACGTGCGCGGCTACAAGGAGGAGGGGACCACCACCACGCCGTTCGACATGGTGATGCTCAACGACCTCGACCGGTACCACCTCGTGATCGACGTCATCGACCGGGTGCCGGGGCTCGGGCCGAAGGCGGCCCACGTCCGCCAGCTCATGCAGGACAAGCGGCTCGAGGCGCGCGCGTACACCCGGCTGGAGGGCGAGGACGCGCCCGAGGTCGCCGACTGGTCCTGGCCGGCCGACCCCGCGTGAACCCGGAGCGGATCCTGGTCGTCAACGCGGGCTCGTCGAGCCTCAAGCTCCGCGTCCTCGACCGTGCCGACGCGGTCGTCGGGTCGAGCGACCTGCCGCCGCCGAGGGGCGAGGAGGATGCCGGGGCGGTCGGCAAGGCGGTGGCCGGGCTGGGAAGGATCGATGCCGTTGGCCACCGGATCGTGCACGGCGGGACGGCGTTCCTCGGACCGGTCCGGCTCGGGGAGCGGGTCCGCTCGCGAATCGCGGCCCTGGCCAGCCTGGCGCCGCTCCACCAGCCCAAGGCCATGATCGCGCTCGACGCGGTGACCGCCGGCCTGCCGTCGACGCCCGCGGTGGCCAGCTTCGACACGGCGTTCCACGCCTCGATGCCCGACGCCGCCTCCACCTACGCGCTCCCCGCCCCCTGGCGGCAGCGCTGGGATCTGCGCCGGTACGGCTTCCACGGCCTCTCGCACGCCTATGCGACGCGGCGGGCCGGCGAGGTGCTGGGGGTCCCGGTCGCCGACCTCCGGCTGGTCACGTGCCACCTCGGAGCGGGCGCGTCGCTCGCGGCCGTGCTCGGCGGGCGATCGGTGGACACGACGATGGGCTTCACGCCGCTCGAGGGCCTGGTCATGGCCACGCGGTCGGGCTCCGTGGACCCGGGTCTCGTGCTGTGGCTGGCCGACCACGTTGGGATGCCGCCCGCCGAGCTTGCGGCGACGCTGGAGCACCGCTCGGGCCTCCTGGGGCTGGCGGGGACAGCGGACATGCGCGAGGTCCTCGCCGGCGCCGAAGCTGGCGAGCCCCGGGTGCGCCTGGCGCTCGAGGTCTACCTCCACCGGCTCCGCGCCTCGATCGCGGCGATGACCGCGTCACTGGGCGGGCTCGACGCGATCGTGTTCACCGGCGGCGTCGGGGAGCGGTCGGCGCCCGTCCGCGCGATGGCCGCCGACGGGCTGGGGTACCTCGGCATCGCCATCGACCCGGCGCGCAATGCCGCCGACGGCGAGGGCGACCGCGAGATCGGCGCCGCGGGCGCGGCGGTGCGGTCGCTGGTCATCGCCTCGCGCGAGGACGTCCAGATCGCCGCCGAGGTCAGGGCCGTGCTGGCAGACGGGCCGGACGGCTAGATCCCATAGGGTCTTGTCAAGCCTCGACCCCCCAGTCGGGGTCGAAGTCGGCCCCGTTGCGCCAGACGCCCCAGACGATGGCCAGGGCCTTGCGCATGCAGTGGCCGAGGGCGTTCATCTTCGACTTGCCGGCGGCGCGCTTGCGGGCGTAGTGGGCGGCGATGACCGGGTTGTGCTGGAGGCCGACCAGCGCCATCCGGTACGCCGCGGCCCGCAGGTGGGCGTTGCCCGCCTTGCTCATGTGCCAGGAGGTCTCGGGGTTCGCCCCCTTCGTGCCCGAGCTCCGCTCGGCCGGGTGGACGCCGGCGTACGCGAGGAGCTGGTCGAAGTCGTCGAAGCGGCTGACGTCGCCGATCTCGGCGAGCAGGGTCGCCGCGATCGAGGGCCCGACGCCCGGGATGGTCTGGAGGCGGCGGGCCAGCTCACCGTCGAGCAGGGATGCCACGCGCCGGTCGGCGTCGGCGATCTGGCCCTCGAGCAGGTCGAACTGGTCGAGCAGGAGCCCGACCTCGAAGGCGACCTCGGCGTCGAGCTCGGGCACCGCGATCGAGTCGGCCGCGGCGGCCTGGAGGCGCTCCGCCCTCGCCTGGCCCAGCCGCCGGTGGCCCGGGCCGGCATTGGCGTTGGCCAGGGTCGATGTCCGCCGTCGGCGGGCGGCCGTCGCGGTGGGGGCGACCCGCAGGACCTCCCGGGCGGTCCGGCAGGTCGGGTCGTCGAACAGCTCGCCGAGCTCCGGGAAGCCGAGCTCGACGAGGCGGACGAGGCGCTGGCAGACCCTCGCCTGCTCGGTCACGAGGGTCATCGCGAAGCGGGCCGCCTGGCGCAGCTCGGCGCCGGCCAGCGGGTCGCGGGTGTCGGGCGTGTCGCGCATGGCCATCTCGGCGAGGCTCCGGGCGTCGGCCGGGTCGGACTTCGTGCGGGCGAGCCGGCTCCTCGCAAAGTACTTCGCCGCGAGCGGGTTGACCACGGCGACCGGGACGCCCCGCCGGCGCAGGTGCGAGGCGAGCGGCATCCAGTAGTGGCCGGACGACTCCATCGCCACGAGGGTCACGGGCTCGGCCTGCCGAAGGAGCCAGGCGTCGAGGGCGGTGAAGCCGGCCCGGTGCTGGCCGACCCGGAGGACCTCGCGGTCGGCCCGGGCCTGGCCGTCACGGCAGCGGGCCGCGACGTGCGTCCGGCCCCCGATGTCGATGCCGATCGTCGTCATCAGCCAGCCTCCCTCGGCGGACCCCAGGGGTGCCCGCTCCTCCGGTCGACGTCAGCTGATGCATCCGATCACCGGTCGCTGCCGCCGGATCCCAATCACCGTTCGCGGCCGAAGGTCGGGGGCCGGACACTAGCTCCAACGGTCATCTGCCGGATAGCCTCTTGCCGGTCTCCCCGCGGAGGTCGAAGGGAATCATCAACCTCACAAGGCGCTATATCAGCCGAGACTGGCCGGGGGCGCGGCGCGCCCGGCGAAGGACCGCCGAGGGCGGTTGCCGCGTGGGGGGCTAGCCGCGGGGTTCGGCTCTCGGCGCTCGACACGGTGCCCGCCCCTCCGGAGCCCCGCCGCCTCCTGCCGAGGCGAGGAGGTCGGCCGCCCACGCCCCGACGCCGGTCCAGACGCGGTCGACACCGGCGGCCCGGAACACGGGCTCCGGCGTGGTCGCGCCAACGGCGGCGAATCGGGCGCCGGCCGCGCGCGCCATCTCGAGGTCCACGGTCGTGTCGCCCACATAGACGGTCTGCCCGGCCGCCAGTCCCAGGTCGCGGAGGGCGAGCAGCAGGGCCTCGGGGTGGGGCTTGCCCTCCCGCACGTCGTCCGCGTACCACGCCGTCTCGAACAGCCCCGCAAGGTTGAGCCGCTCGAGGCTGGGCTCCACCACGCCGCGGGTGGACGCCGTGACGAGCCCAAGCCGGACGCCGCTGCGATGGAGCTGGCGCAGTGCGCGCCGGACCCAGGGCAGGGCCCTCGGCTGCATGCGCCCCATCTCCTCGGCCCAGCGCGTCGCCGTCCGGTCCCAGAGGTGCTCCGGCACGCCCAGCTCCCGGTACCCGCGACGCCAGTCGGGCGAGTGCTTCTCGCGGAACCAGGCGCGGCTCATCGCGATGCCCAGCTCGCCCAGGACGATGACGTTGGCGCGGTAGATCAGCGGCAGCGTGTCGACGATGGTGCCGTCCCAGTCGAAGATCGCCGCGGCGGGCAGGCCGTCGACGGTTGGTCGGCGCAGGTCCGAGCGGCCGTGGTCCGGTCGGCGCGCGGCGGTCTGGCGGGGACGCGCGCTGCTCACGCGGCCGCCTGCCCTGCCAGCAGCCCGGCAGCGATGGCCCCCAGCCCGAACGCGCCGATGACGAGCGAGGCCGCGAGGTTCAGGCGGCGCACGACGAGGGGCGTCATCCGCGCCCGGAGGCCCGCCACGAGGGAGGTGAGCAGCAGCCACCAGGCCGTCGATCCCGAGGCGACGCCGAGGGTCACCAGGGTCGCGCCGCCCGTGCCGCCGGTCCCGGCCCCGATGCTCGCGAACAGCGCCGTGAACGACAGGATCGTCGCGGGGTTCGTGAGCGTCAGGCCGACCATGGTCGCCCAGGCGCCCAGGAACGCGGCGGACCGATCCGTCGCCTCCAACCCGTCGGCTGCCGCTGCTTCGAGCGAGGCGTCGCCGGAGGCGGCGGCAGTCGGCCGGGACCTCGACACGGAGCGCAGGCCGATGAACGCGAGCGCCAGCAGGACGACGCCCCCGGCGATCCCGAGGACGCGGTCCAGGCCCACGAGCGCGCTGGTCAGGGCCGTCAGCCCGAACGCGGCGACGGCCGCGTAGAGCCCGTCCGCTGTCGCGACGCCGAGGCCGGACACGAAGCCGTGGCTCCAGCCGTGGTCGATCGTGCGGCGGATGACGAGCAGCCCGACCGGGCCGAGCGCCAGGGCCACCGCGAACCCGATCGCGAGGCCGCGCAGGTAGAGGCCGAGGTCCATGGTCGATGCTGCCGGCTGAGTCGAGGGACGCGGCTAGCCGGTGCCGACCTGGAGGACGCCGTTGACCGGGGGGTAATACGAGAAGTAGGTCTTCTTCCAGTGGACCGTGCCGTGGTCCTTGATCGTCACGGTGACCCAGACCCGGTACCCGTTCACCGGCGTGTTCACCCGGTACGACCACCCCACCGGATGCGTCGGATCCTTCACGACCGTGTCGATCGCCTTGCCGGCGGGCTGAATGATCCGGTTGGTGATGTAGGTCTTCCGGCCGTTCGGCACGCTCCAGATCTTGAACGTCAGCCACCGCTTGGGGCCGCCCGTCTGGGTGACGGCCTGGATCAGGATCGGATACGCCGTGTCGTTGGTGAAGCTCATCGTCTGCTTGGCGTTGCCGACGATCCACACCGTTGCGTCGAGGCCCGCGGGGTAGCGGTCGATGAACTCGTTGTGGTTCTGCCGGGCGCCGGGAACCATGCCCGCGTCCAGCGCCGCGTTGAACAGCGTGGTGGAGGTTGTGCAGATGCCGCCCCCGAACGCCCCGGTGACGGTGATCTTGCCGCCCTCGATGGCATTGCCCGGCCCGATGCCGGGGATCTTGCGCAGGTCGCCCACGACCTTCCAGAAGTCGAACGTCCCGCCGGCGGGGATCACCGTCCCGCTGATCTTCCGGGCCGGCGCCTCGATGTTGCCGCCCCAGTAGTTGTTGACGAGGACCCAGTAGTAGATGCTGTACGAGCCGATGGGGACCATCTTGGCGGCGAATTCGGTGGCCTGGGCCGTGGACAGCTTCGGCTGGACCGCCTTCACCACCAGGGCCAGCGGCTCGACCGCCGTGCCAGCCTGCCGCGCCGCGATCTGGCTGACGATCGCGGCCTCCATGCCTGCCACGTCGAGCGTGCGCCCCTCGCGACTCGCGCCGCTGGCGACCACGTGGCTGCCCACCAGCTTGAGCTGCGCGTCCTGGGCGGTCTGGTTGACCTGCTTGGCGAGCTGCTTGACCAGTGGATCGAGGCCAGCCGCCTGGAACGCCGGGGTGAGGCTCCCGTCCTGGCCCACGGTGAAGGTGATCAGCGGGCGAAGGCTGTCGCTGCTGATCGTCCAGGTATCCGACCCGCGGGCGATCACGAGGTCCGCGGCCATCCGATTCGCGGCGGCCATCGCGGTCTCTGCGGCGGTGGTCGAAACGGTCGGGGTGACGGTCGCGACCGGGACGTCGAGCGTGATCTCCGCCGGGGCGTCGAGCGCCGAGAGCTTCTGGTCGAGGGCGGTGAGCAGCGCCGCCCTGTCCACGGCCCGGCCGTCCTTGGCGGCCGTGACGCCGTAGGTGCCGTCCGCCCCGACCGACACGGACGCGTCGGAGGCGGGCTGGTCGATCCCCGCGGCGAGAGCGTCCACCGCGGCGACGAGCTTGGCGCGGTCATAGGTCACGGCCGGGACGATCGTGACCCCGTGGAGCGCCGCCTGCGGACCGCCGATGAGATCGGCGAACAACTCGCCCTGGCGCCCGGCGCCCAGCGCGGCGTCGAGGAGGCCGCCGATGTCGGGTCCTCGGCCGAGGTCGCCGAACGCGAGCGTGGTCTTGCCGTCGGGCCCGTTGAGGACCACCTCGCCGCTGCCCAAGGGGTCGAGCGCCTTGGCGATGGCGGCCCGGGCCTGGTCGGCGGTCAGCCCGGAGAGGTCGGTGCTGCCGAGGCGGACGCCGGGCAGGACTCGGCCGTCGTACTGCAAGCCCCACGCGTAGAGGGCGCCGGCGCCGATCGCGCCCACCAGCACGACCCCGAGCACGAAGGCGAGTGTGAAGCGCAGGAACAGCGAGCGACCGCGGTGCGGGGACGGGCGCGGGGAGTCGGCTGGGGGCGCGGGGGCGGCGACGGCCGCGACCGGGAACTCGGCCTCGGCGACCGGCCTGCCGATCTGGATCGCGACGGTCGGGGACTCGGTGGCCGCCGCCGGAAGCTCGGGCACGGCGATGAGCGTCGCTTCGGCGAGGGCGGCGGCTGCGGGCTCCGCCGGCTCAGGCGCGGCCGCAGCCAGCGGGGCAACGACGGCTTCTCCGGCGGGCGCGGCGGCCTTGGGAGCAACGGCCGGGGCGCGAGCGACGAGCGCCGCGAGCTCCGGGTCGCCAGCGGGCGCTGCATAGCCCCGGACGAGCGCCGCCAGCTCGGGGTCGCCAGCAGGCTCCGGCTCGGCCGCGGCGGGCACGGGGGCATCGTGGGTGCGGGCGGCTGCGGTCTCGTCGGCCGCGGGTTCGGGCAAGTCGGTCATTGGGTGCTCATGCGCAGGTCACCGAAGCCGGGCGGTGTCCCGACGGTCGCGCCATCTTCGCGCGATCTCGTGGATCTGTCATGCGACGAGCGTCTCGGGCAGAGACGAACGCCTTGCATGCGTCGGGCGACGCGCCCGGCCGGCGTGTGACGCCTGAGCGGGGCTAGGGGTTGCGCGGCAGGACGACGACCCGGCGATTCGGCTCCTCGCCGATCGACTGGGTGGACACGCCGGAGTTGTCCCGCAGGGCAATATGGATCCAGCGACGCTCCAGGGCCGGCATCGGCTCGAGCTGCAGCATCTTGCCCGTCTCCACGACACGCTCGGCAGCCCGGGTGGCGAGGTCGACCAGCTGGCGCTCCCGGCGCCCGCGGTAGTCCTCGACGTCGACGAGCACGCGCGTCCACTGTCCGGTGCGGCGCGAGAGCATGAGGTTCACGAGGTGCTGCAGCGCCGAGAGCCGCTCGCCCTTGCGTCCGATCAGGGATCCGAGGGCCTCGCGGTCGCCACCGTCGCCCACGACGTTGAGCCGACTGGTCTCGCCCTCGCGGATCTCGACGGACACCCCCTGGAAGCCGAGGTGGCCCATCAGGGTCTCGAGGATCTCCCTGCCCGCCTGGAGCGCCTCGGGCGACGCCTCAGCGGCCTCGAGCTCGGCGCGCTCCATGGCAAGGGAGCCGCGGGCGCTCGTCACGGCCGCGACCTCGGCAGCGGACAGCTCGGACCCGCCGCGCGTGTGCTCGCCGGCCGGGCGGTCATGGACCCGATTCCGGTCCTGCGGCCGGGCGGGAGCCCGGTCATCGCGGCGCGGGCCCCGGTCGCGGTCGCGGTCGCGGTCGCCGAAGCCGATGCGGGGCCCTCGCTCGCCGCCAGCCGGAGCGGGTCGCTCGCCGCCGACGGCGGGCCGCTCTGCAAACGGCCGGTCCTCGCGGCGCGGTCCGCGGTCATCGCGGCGCGGGCCCCGGTCGCGGTCGAAGCCACGGCCCCGGTCGCGGTCGCGGTCCCGATCCCCGAAGGGCCGGTCCTCGCGGGGGCGCGCTGCGGGCAGCGGGGCCGCCTCGGCCGCCTCGCGCTTGGGGGCGGCGCCGCCGAGCGCGCTCCTCGGCGCCGCCACGATGCGGGCGGGCTCCGCGCCCATGCCCAGCACGCCCCGGCTGCCGGGCGTCAGGATCTCGAAGTCGAGATCGCCGAGACCCACTCCGAACTGGTCACAGGCGGCCTTGATGGCCTCCTCGACCGACTTGCCGGTGAACTCCTGGTACTCGCTCATGTCAGCGTCGTCTCCCTCGTCGCCCGCTCCTGGAGCGGTTGGGGTTGGGCCGGATGGTCGATCGGGCGGACAGGTCCCGGTCGACGATCTTCGAGCGCTCCGCCGCGCCCGTGGTTGCGCCTGTCTTGATGGGCTCGGGCAGCGTGACGTGGTAGCGCGGACGATAGTCGCGCGCGAACCGGGGCGTCCACCCGAACAGGGGGAACATCCCGCCGAAGCCGAGCACGAGGAACTGTTGCCCGATGGAGATCGCGGAGCTCGCGATCCAGTAGAGCATCAGGCCGGCCGGCACGACTCCGCCGTACAGGATGGAGATGAACGGCAGGAAGTAGGCCATCTGCCGCTGGGTCTTGACGTTGGCGTCATCCGCGGTCCGCGGGTCGATCGGCGGCAGCATCTGGCGCGACGAGAGCAACTGCACCAGCGACGAGATGATCGCCAGGATGCTCAGCCCGAACCCGGCGATGAACAGGCCCGTGGTCATGGGCTCGGGGATGCCCCAGTTGATGCCGAAGTCGGTTGCCGCGAGGCACGGGTTGGTCACGTACCCGTGCACGGCGTTGAACTGCGGGCCGGAGACCGCGTTGGGGCAGGTGACGCCCAGGATCTGGCCGAAGTCGATGGGACCGACCCTGAGCATCGGCGTGATGTCGTAGTTGGTGAGGCCCTGGCTGAACACCGAGTACATCGGGATCAGGAGGCCCATCGTCAAGAGCATCGGCAGGCAGCCGCCGGCCGGGTTCACGCCGCGCTGGCGGTAGTACTCCTGGACGGCCGCCTGCTGCTTCACGCGGTCGCCCTTGTACTTGCGCTGGATCTCCTTGACCTCGGGCTGGAGCAGCTGGGTCATGCGCGAGCTGACGAGCTGCTTGCGCGTGATCGGCGTGGTGATGGCCTTGAGGATGACGGTCAGCAGCAGGATCGCGACCAGCATGTTGCCGCTCAGCTTGTAGAGCACCACCAGCGAGATGAACAGCAGCTGGAAGATCGGCGTGAACAGCGTCGCCAGCAGGTCGAACGGGCTGGCGGTGAGGTGGGCCGGCTCGAGCGGCGCCTGGGAGTGGACCGGCGAGGCCAGCGCGCCGGAGCCCGAGGCGCCGGCGCCGCTGCCGGAGGGGACGCAGGCCGCCACGATCAGGGTGATCGCGCCCAGCAGGAGCAGCGGCGCCAGCCGGACGAGGAGGTGCTGAAGGCGGGTCACGCTGTCGTTCTCGTATCCGTTAGGGGACCGGGTCATGGCCGCCCGGGTTCCAGGGATTGCATCGGCCGATTCGCTTGGCGCCCATCCAGCTGCCTCGCAGCAGCCCGTACTTGACGATCGCCTGTTCGGTGTAGCGCGAGCACGTGGGTTCGAAGCGGCAGCTCGAGGGCAGCCACGCGAACACGACCCGGTAGAGGCGGATGAGCCTCGTCCCGACCCAGACCCCTGCTCGACTCACGAATCAGACTGACCTCCGAGCACGCCTCCCGAACGGAGGACCCGGCGCAACGCCCCGACCAGCGCGGTCTGGTCGGCTTGGACGAGCGCCGGCCTGGCGATGATGAGGACGTCCCAGCCCGGCTGGAACGCGGGCGCCATCGCCCTGAGCTCCTCTCGGATTCGGCGTCGGACCCGATTCCGGACGACGGCCCCCCCAAGCCGCTTGCCGGTGGCGAATCCGAACCTGGTCTGGTCAAGGTCCGTCCGCGCGAAGCGCCCGACGAGCAGTGGGTGCGTCTTGGCAACGCCCCTCTCCGCCAGCCTGGCGAAATCGCCCGGGCGAGAGAGCATGACGAGCCGCAGCGAGTTGTGACTGCGCCCGTCGGCGATCAGGCCGAGAGCAGCTTCCGGCCCCTCGCCCGGCGCTGCGCGAGGACGCGCCGGCCGCCCGCTGTCTTCATGCGGGCGCGGAACCCGTGCTCCTTTGCGCGATGGCGCTTCTTGGGCTGAAACGTCGGCTTGCCCATCGGGACTGTCCGTGATCCTCTCCATCAGCCTTGGGACCCGGAGGTTCCGACCCCTAGAGGCACGCAAACGCGCCGAGCGCCCGAAAGCGCGACGGCGCGTGTTCGTCGGTGGGATGATAGGCCGCCCGGCGAGGGGGTGTCAAACACGCGCGAGCTGGCTTCCGGATGGCCCGAGACCACCCTGCGGAACGGCCTGCGGCCTCGTGTCGGCCACCCTCCGTATACCCCCGTGGAGTATATCGGAATCGCCTTGCAGGGCCTTGGGGGGCGGTGTATTGTTCCCCAGCCTCAGGCCGCCGGGAGGCCGCTACGGGGGGCCCGACAAGGCCCCGCGCACGGTCGGCCTCACGCTCATCGGCGACTTGGGAGCGCGGACGCCGCGGTCCTCCGACGGCTGCTTCCCGGCTCGGGCCCCGCATCCGGCGGTACCCACTGACGTATCGGCTAACAGGGATGGCGATCGCAGGATGGACGCGAAGCAGGTCTGGCGCGCGGCCCTGGGGGAGCTGCAGGTGTCGTTGTCGCCTGCCAACTTCGAGACCTGGCTCCGCGACACCCAGCTCGTCGAGGTGGACGAGCAGCGGTTCCGAATCGCGGTCCCCAATGCGTTCGCCAAGGACTGGCTCGAGGGACGGTACCGCTCGCTGATCTCCCAGACGCTGGCCCGGGTGGTGGGCTACAGCGTCCAGGTGGACTTCGTGGTCACCGGGGGTGAGGCGATCGCCGAGCAGGCGGCCTCCATCGCCTCCCAGCCGGTTCGCGTCGAGCCCACCCGCGTGGGCGCGCCCGAGGGAGCCGCCGCTGGAGCCTCCAACCTCAACGCCCGCTACACGTTCGGCAACTTCATCGTGGGGTCGGCCAACCGCCTGGCCCACGCCGCGGCCCTCTCGGTCGCCGAGCGTCCGGGCCACGCCTACAACCCGCTGTTCCTCTACGGCGGCGTGGGCCTGGGCAAGACGCACCTGATGCACTCCATCGGCAATGCTGTCGCGACCAAGTTCCCGCGCAAGCGCGTGGTCTACGCCACCAGCGAGAAGTTCACCAACGAGTTCATCACCTCGATCCAGCAGGGCAAGATCGACGAGTTCCGCTCCCGGTACCGCCGGATCGACCTCCTCCTGATCGACGACATCCAGTTCATCGCCGACAAGGAGCGGACGCAGGAGGAGTTCTTCCACACGTTCAACGCCATCCACGAGGACGGCAAGCAGATCGTCCTGTCCTCGGATCGGCCGCCCAAGGCCATCCTCACGCTCGAGGAGCGGCTTCGCAGCCGCTTCGAGTGGGGGCTGATCGCGGACCTGACCGTGCCGGACCTCGAGACCCGGATCGCCATCCTGCGCGCGAAGGCGGAGGAGCAGGGCACGCCCATCGGGTCGGACGTGATCGAGTTCGTCGCCCGCAAGGTCGTGTCCAATGTGCGCGAGCTCGAGGGCGCGCTCAATCGCATCGTCGCGTACGCCTCGATGGGCGCAATGCCGATCTCGATCGAGCTGGCCCAGGCCGTGCTCTCGAACGTGCTCTACAACCCCAAGAAGCGCATGGTCACGCCGGAGCGGATCGCCAAGGCGGTCTCGGACTACTACGGCGTGGCGATGGACGTGCTGCGCGGCCAGAAGCGCGAGAAGAGCATCGTCATGCCGCGCCAGATCGCGATGTTCCTGATGCGCGAGGAGACGGACGTCTCGCTGCTCCGGATCGGAGCCGAGCTTGGCGGCCGGGACCACAGCACCGTGCTCCACGCGTGCGACAAGATCAACCGCGAAATCCAGGTCAACGACGAGCTGCGCCGCGAAGTGGCCGCCGTCCGGGAGTTGATCTACTCCGAGTAGGCGCCGACGCCAGGCCGAGGGGGTGAGCCCGGTGGGCGAGCAGCCGGTTGTCCTGACCGACGGCGTGGTGACCCTTCGGGCGTTCGAGGCGGACGACGCGCCGGCCGTCCTCGCCGCCTGCCGGGACCCTCTGATCGCCCGGTTCGTGCCCATCCCGCAGCCCTACACCGCCGACGCGGCGCGGGGGTTCGTCGCCCGGCGCCGCGCGGACTGGGAGGGCGGGACGGAGCGCTCCTTCGCCATCACCGACGCCATGACCGGAGAGGTGGTGGGCGCGATCGCCCGGCACCTTCGCGCCGAGCACCGGGCGGAGCTGGGCTACTGGCTGGCCCCCTGGGGCCGCGGCCGCGGGATGGCCACGCGCGCGCTTCGGCTCGTGCGGGACTGGTCGTTCGAGGCCACGGGGCTCCTGCGCCTCGAGTTGTACACGCATCCCGACAACGAGGCGTCCGGGCGCGTGGCCCTGCGGGCGGGCTTCTACCGAGAGGGCGTCCGGCGCGGCTGGGACCTCGACCGCGACGGGCTCCCCGAGGACGACGTCTTCTACGCGCTGCTGCGCGACGATGCGCGGCCCCCGAGCCCCTGACGCCCAGGGGGGTCGCAGGGACGGCCCGGTGTGCGCGTCGCGTCGCCCCGGCGCAGAGGCGCCACTCGCCTGGCGAGCATGCCGACGCCAGGCGAGTGGCGCGGCGGCGAGCGGGGCCCGCCGCCGGTCGACAACCGGTGGACAACCGCCTCGCGGTGTGGCCGGGCCCGCCAAGAGACGGGGACGCGCACCGGGACAGCTGGGCCCTGGGCAGGGCGACGTGGACGGCCACGGCGATGGATGGTCGTCTGTCCACCATCGCATCCACCGCCAATCCCCGAGTGGTGCACGCTGGTCCACACCCGACAGCGACTCGGCCAACAGCCCCCTGCCGCACGCGGGTGCGGCGCGATCCCCACCGTCCACGGCATGATGACGGTGATGACGGAATGAGAAGATAGGGCACACTTCTACCCAGAGGATCAACGCGGCTCGCGAACTGCCTTGCGCCCACCGGGAGCCGGGTGCACCCAGACGACGCCGGCCGCCGGCCCCGACACACAGCGGAGACAACCCGTGAAACTCTCGGTGATGCAGGAGAACCTGGCGCGCGGCCTGTCGGTCGTGTCGCGGGCGGTCTCGAGCCGGAGCACGCTCCCGGTGCTGGCAAATGTGCTGCTCCGGACCGAGGATGCCGGCCTCAAGCTGACCGCCACGAACCTCGAGATCGGCATCACGTGCTGGATCCCCGGCCGGATCGACACCGAGGGCGCGACCACCATCCCAGCCCGGCTCCTCACGGACCTCGTGGGCGCCCTGCCGTCATCCGAGAAGGTGGACCTCGAACTCCAGGGGACCGACACGCTGCACATCCGGTGCGGGCGGTTCGCGACCCACGTCAAGGGGATCGACGCGGACGAGTTCCCGACGATCCAGACCGCCGGCGAGCGCCCCACGACGCGGATCAGCCAGAAGGTCCTCCGCGGCGCGCTGGCCGAGGTGACGTTCGCCGCCGCGAGCGACGAGGCGCGGCCGATCCTGACCGGCGTCCTGGCCAAGTTCGAGGGCGACCGGCTCACGCTCGCCGCCGCCGACAACTACCGCATCGCCGTGCGGACCATCGATGTCCTGGACCCGGTCGAGGCCGTCTCCGTGGTCATCCCGGCCCGCTCGCTCCACGAGCTCGAGCGCGTCCTCGCCGACACGGACGACCCGGTCGAGCTGGTGCTCGCCCAGGCGCGCAACCAGGTGCTGTTCCACCTCGAGGGGATCGACATCGTGTCGCGCCTCATCGACGGCCAGTTCCCCAACTACCAGCAGGTCCTGCCCGCGACCCACGCCTCCCGCGCCGAGTTCGACCGCGAGGAGCTGCTCCGCGCCGTTCGGCCCGCCGCGCTGATCGCGAGCTCGTCGGCGAACATCGTCAAACTCCAGGTGGGCGGCGAGGGTGCCGGGATCACCGTCACCGCAGCAGCCGAGGTGGGCGACTACACGGGCGATGTCGAGGCGGCCATCGATGGTGACCAGACGACGATCGCCTTCAACGCCCGCTACCTCAACGACGTGCTGACCAACGTGGCGGCCGACCGGTTCGCCCTCGAGCTCAATGGGCCCCTCTCGCCGGGCGTGTTCCGGCCGGTGGGCGACGCGGCCTACGTCCACGTCGTGATGCCCGTGCGGACGACGTCCTGACGGACGCGGACCCGGGCGTCGACCGGGCGCCCCTCCCGGCGCCGATCCTGCGCGGGATCTCGATCCGCGACCTGCGCGGGTACGCGGCACTCGACGCCCTGTTCGAGTCCGGGCCGCAGTTGGTCCACGGCCCCAACGCGGCGGGCAAGACGAGCCTCCTCGAGGCGATCGTGCTGCTTGCCTGGGGCCGCTCGCACCGGACGGGGGCCGAGGGGGAGCTCGTCCGGTGGGGCCAGGAACTGGCGCGCATCGAAGCCCGGGTTGGCCCTCCGGACGGCCCGCCTGAGCAACGCGACAGCATCGAGGTGGCGCTGGCGCGGACGGCCTCCGGAGGCGCGCGGAAGCGGATCCGCGTCAATGGAGTGGCCCGTCGGGCGGCGGCCCTCGCCGGGACGCTCCGGACGGTCATGTTCGCGCCCGAGGACATGCTGCTGGTGTCGGGCCCGCCGTCGCTCCGACGCGATGCCCTCGACGCCTTGGCCGGACAGCGCTCGCCGGCCTACGGGCGCGACCTGGCGACCTACGGCCGGGCCCTCCAGCAGCGCAACGGGCTGCTGCGCCTCATCCGCGAGGAGCAGGCGACGCGCGCCGAGCTCAGGTTCTGGGACGGGCAGCTGCTTGAGGCGGGCGCCGCTGTCCGGGCCGAGCGCCACCGGCTGCTCCTCGCCCTGGCCGAGCCGCTTGCGGCCGCCCACGCGGAGATCGCGCCGGGCGAGGCGGGCACCGGCTGCCTGGAGGTCACCTACGCCACCAACGCCCCGCAGGAGCCGGGGGAGACCGTGCGGGACGCGCTCGCCCGACGCCTGGCCGAGACGGCCGAGAAGGAGGTCTGGAACGGCACGACGCTGATCGGTCCGCACCGCGACGACCTCGTGTTCGAGATGGGTGGCCGGGCGCTCGCGTCCTTCGCGTCGCGGGGCCAGCAGCGCACCGCGATCCTCGCGTTCAAGCTGGCCGAGCTCGACCTGCTGACGGCGCACGACGGCCAACCGCCGCTGCTCCTGCTCGACGACGTGTTCAGCGAGCTCGACCCCGACCGCCGGGCGCACCTGGTCCGCCGGATCGCCGCCCTCCCCCAGGCGTTCGTGACGACGACGACGCTCGAGGACATCGACCCCGCGCTGCGGTCGATCGGGACTGCCTGGGCCGTCAGGACGGGCCCTGACGGGACTGCGGTGCTGGAGCGCGGGGGATGAGTCAGGAGCGAGCAGTCCGCGGCATGGCGACGGCGTGGCCGCGGACGTGGGCGTCCCCTGATCGCCGGACGACGGCTGGGAGTCGGCAGGCGCGCCGCCTGACCCCGGACGGGTGGCGGCGGACAGCGCATGGGCAAGCCCGGTGAGCGGCGGCGACGAGGACGTCCGCGCCCGCCGCAGACGCCCCGACCGGATCGGGGACCTGCTCCCGGCGACCGCCCGACGGTTTGGCCTGGAGGACCAGCTTCGCCTCGCCCGAGCCATCGCGACCTGGGATGCGCTGGTCGCGGAGCGCGTCCCCCCGGCCGTCGGGGCGTGCCGGCTCGTGGCCCTCGAGCCTGACACCGTGGTGGTCGAGGCGGACGAGCCCATCGTCGCCGCGGAGCTCCGGATGCGCGCCATGGAACTGCTCGGCGCGTTCGCCGCGGCCCCCGGCGGAACGGCAGCGAGGTTCCTGCGCCTCACCGGCGGGTCGTCAGGAGGACGGAGATCAGGCCCGCTGCGCGTATAATCCGGCACCATTCCGCGGGTCCGGGGGGCCTTCCGCGTCACCCTGCCTCCCCGACGCGCGTCGCTGCTCATACCGTGGTCCGTGATCACCAGTGAGGCTCGCCACTTGGCCGTCCGTCTCCAACTGAAGCTCGGCGCCGTCACGGACCAGGACCGGCTGCAGGACTCGCCGGACACCGTTGTGGTCGTCGAGCCCTCCGTCGGGTCCGTGGCCCGGACCAAGGGCAACCTGTACCTGCTGGTCACGTCGCGGGTGCCGGGCGCCAAGGCGCGCGAGGCCACCCGCCTGGTGGCCGAGGCGGTCCGCGACGAGTACTACTACGACGAGTCGGCCGGCATCCGCCAGTGCCTGGTCAAGGTCCTGGGATCGGCCAACAAGAAGCTCACCCACCAGCGCGACCGACTCGGCCTCGGCAGCTCGGCGGACGGCAACGGGCCCGTGGGCGTGGCGGTGGCCGTGGTCCGCGGCCGCGAAATGTACGTCGCCACGGTCGGGCCGGCCGAGGCCTACCTCATCCGCCAGGCGCGCCTGTCCACGCTCCCCGACCCCAACGCCGAGCGCGGGCTGCCCGCCGCGGAGCTGGTCCCCGAGGTGTGGCGCGGGGAGCTCGCGGTGGGCGACGCCCTGTGCCTCATCTCCGCCAACCTCGTGGCCCGCGTGGGGACCGACACGCTCAAGGACGCGCTGGTCACGCTCCATCCGCAGTCGGCGGTCGAGCACGTCCACGCCCGGTTCGTGGCCGCTGACGGGCGGGGCAGCGACGGCGCCATCGCCTTCGAGGCCACCGAGGTGGGCGCGACGTTCAAGCAGAAGACGCTGGTCCCGGTGCACCCTGCCGAGCCGCTCGCGGGGACGCCGGACAAGGGCCCGATCCCGATCGCAGACTCGGTGGCCGCCGGCGCGGCGGCCGTGGGCGACGGGGCTGCGAGGGCGCGAACCGCTGCCGGCAACGGGTTCCAGCGGTTCGTCTGGCGGATCCAGGACGCCCTCCCGAAGCGCACGCCGCAGTCGCGCAGGGTCAGTGCCACGTCCGCGCGGCTCAGGACCCAGCAGCGCGCAGCCGTCGCCTTCCTCGCGATCGTCGGCGTGGCCGCCATGCTGATCGGCACGATGTACTTCCTCGGCGACGCCAAGCCCAAGCCGGGACAGACGATCCCGTCGGCCGCGGCCGCGCAACAGGCCTTCGACGCCGCCACCCAGGCCCTGGGCAAGCTCAACGGCTCCGGGCAGGACCTCATCAAGAACGACCCGACCCAAGCGCTCCAGCTGCTCCAGACCGCGAACGACGAGCTCACCAAGGCCGAGCAGGCGGGCTACCCGGCCAGCCTGACCGCGCCCCTCCGCGCCGAGATCAACGCCGGGCTCGACACCCTCTACGACGTGGTCCACGTCGCGTCCACGGCGTCGTTCACGTTTCCCGCCAGCGCCGGAGCCGTCCACCTCACGACGGTGGTCCACGGCAACGACGGGGCCCCCTACGTGCTCGACACGGGAACCGGGACGGTGTGGCGGATCGACCTCGCCAAGAAGGCCGCCACCGCCGTCTACAAGTCCGGCCAGTCGACGCCGTCGGGCAAGCTCGGCGACCCGAAGTTCCTGACCGTGGGCGGCCACGACATCCTGATCCTGGACGCGCGCAACATCCTCTGGCGCTGGCGGCCCATCGGCACGGCCGGCAAGGGCACGCTCGTCAAGGTCAACATCACGGGCTCGACGACCTGGGGCAGCGACGTCAAGGTGATCGGCACCTTCGTGTCCAACTTCTCGCAGGCGTTCTACCTGCTGTACATCGTCGAGCCGTCCCAGCAGAACATCATGAAGCTGGCGCCCAACAGCGACGGCTCCGGGTACACGACGGACCCGGTCGCGCGCCTGCCGGCTTCCAGGGACGTCAGCGGCATCACCTCGCTGCTGATCGACGGCGACATCTACGCCACCGAGAACGGGGCGCTCGAGCGCCTGATCCCGACCAGCGGATGGAAGCCCGCGAGCCTGCCCGACACCACTCTCCGGCCCACCGCGAACTACACCCAGGTGGTGTCGCCGAACCTGCCCGACGGCTCCTACTCCAAGGGCACGGGCACCCTCTACGTCTGGGACACCACGAACGACCGCGTGGTCGCGTTCGCCAAGAACGGCGGCAAGTACGTGGCGCAGTACGTGCCGGTCCCGGGCGGCGTGGCCTGGACGGACTTCCAGGGGTTCGACGTCCTTCCCGCGCCCGGACCCGACGTGCCTCCCACGATGTGGTGGGTGTCGAGCAACAGCCTGTACACGGCGCCGCTCACCGAGGCGCAGCCGGCACCATCCGCATCCCCCTCTCCCTCGCCCTCGGCGTCGCCGTCCACGAAGCCGACCAAGACGACGAGGCCGACCAAGACGCCGCGTCCGTCACCGAAGCCGTCCTGATCCCCGACCCGGACCGTGATCCCCCTCCGCGACGCCAACCCGCGGCGTCGCCAGGCACTCGTCACGCTGGCGCTGGTCGGCGCATGCTTCCTGGTGTTCGCCTGGGAGCTGTGGCTGGTGACCGCCGGCGGTGACAGCGCGCTGGAGGACCTCGCCAAGAACTGGGGCCTGGTCCCCAAGGCGGTGGTCGGCGAGGCCAGGGCGGGCCGCCTGCTCTCCCAGCCCGTGCTCGCCGTGTTCACCAGCATGTTCCTCCACGGCGGCTGGGCCCACGTCCTGGGCAACATGCTGTTCCTGTGGATCTTCGGCGGCCGCGTGGAGGACCGGTTCGGCCACGTCGCGTTCCTCGCCTTCTACCTCGTCGGCGGCGCCGCCGCGGCGGCCGGGCAGGCCCTGGAGACCCCGGCGTCGGAGCTGCCCATGATCGGCGCCTCCGGGGCGATCTCGGCGGTGCTCGGCGCGTACCTGGTGCTCTACCCGCGGGCGCGGATCCAGTCCCTCGTGTTCCTGGGGTTCTTCTACCAGCTGGTCGCGGTCCCGGCGGCGATCCTGCTCGGGTACTGGTTCCTGCTCCAGGTGATCGACGGCGTCGCCGCGCTGGGCGCCGCGGAGCTCACCGGCGGTGTCGCCGTGTACGCCCACATCGCGGGCTTCGTCACCGGAGCGCTCCTGGCCCTGCCGCTTCGCCTCCGCCGATCGGTGGGATAATCGGCCCATGGCCGAGAACCGCGACGACGCGCTCGAGATGATCGTCGAGAGCGTGCGGGTCCAGATGTCGACAGGCCGCCACGTGCTGCTGCTCAAAGAGGTCGGCTACGGCCGGATCCTGCCGATCTGGATCGGGCCGTGGGAGGCGAGCGCGATCGCGATGCGGCTCCAGGGGGTGACGCCGGAAAGGCCCCTCACCCACGACCTCCTCGGGTCGGTGATCACCGAGCTCGGCGGGCGCGTCGAGCGCATCGTCATCGTGTCGCTCGCCGACGAGACGTTCCATGCCCGGCTGGAGATCGCCACCGCGGGCGCTCGCCACGACGTGGACGCCCGCCCGTCCGACGCGATCGCGCTCGCGGTGCGCCTCGAGGTGCCGATCTTCGCGTCGCCCGCCGTGCTCGATAGCGCCGCCAAGCTCATCGACCTCGAGGCGGACGAGGCCGACGAGGACAGTGCCGGCCGCGAGCTGCGGGGCGCCGCGACCCGGGAGGAGGGCCGGCCGGTGCCCCGGGAGAGCGTCGGGGGCGCGGTGGACGCGGCGTCGCTCGCGATCTTCCGCGACTTCATCAACTCGCTCGACCCGGAGGACAAGGGCGGCGGCTCGAGCGGCAAGGGCGGCGGCTCCTAGTCCGAACTTCCAGCGCCCGAGGAGCCTGATCGGGCGGTTCTGCGCGCCCTGCTGATCTCACGAAGGCGGTCAACTTGGGGTGTTGCACG
>JAJYMP010000769.1 GCA_021786915.1 Chloroflexota bacterium | reverse complement strand
GACCCGTGCCCGAACAGGTGCATGCCGATCATGCCGCCGAACAGCCCGATCGAGAGCAGCGACGACGGCGTCACGACCCCGAGGTACAAGAGGACAGCGGCGCTCGCGGCGATCGCGAGCGCGGGCATCAGCCAGCGCGGTCGGGCTCCGGATCGCGAGCCAGCGGCGTGCTCGGCGTGCTCGGCATGCGTGATCATCGGGCTACCTCCAGCGGCATCGGGCGTGGGTTGACGGGGCGTGAGCGACGTCGCGCGAGCAGCGCCGCCGCGGCCGGGCTGGTCGCGCCGCTCGATCCGGCCGCGGTAGCGCCCCATCCCGCACGTGAACCGGACCTCGCCCGGACCGGCGGCCGGCAGGTCGACGACGGTGTCGGCGCCCGGCGCGAGGTGCCGGATGAGCCGAGGCTCCGAGAACACCACCCGGTCCGAGCACTCGTGGGCGTCGAGCCGGTGGAACACGAGGCGGAGCGGGACGCCGGCCCGCGCCTCGACGACGCTCGGGTGGTAGCCGTTCGCCACGACGATCTCGACGACCTGGGGGCCGTCGTCGCCCACCAGCCTAAGCTGCACCGCGCTCAGCGCCATGCGAGCGCTCCGATCCCTGCGAAGAGGACCGCGGCCGCCACCAGCAGGGCCAGCCACGTCGCGGGGTGGGCCATGACGCCGACGACGGCGCCCGCGCAGCTCATCGTGACCGCGCCGCCCGCGACCGCGAGGTCGAGCACGAGCAGCGCGACGACGGCGATCACCACGAAGCCGACGATGTCCATGGCCGAACCATCGAGGAGCCACATGAACACCGGATGAGGCGCTGGTAATGCTCGGCTGAGAAGCGCACGCAGAACCCTCCTCAAGTTTCCGCAGCGGCCGTCTGCCTCGACACCTGATGTGGAGCCACTGCTGATCCTGGGGGTCGTGATGAACGGGGTCGGTGTGGCCGTGCTCTGGCGCGAGCTGCGCCTGGCGCGCCGAGCCTGAGAGATCGCGGACCCGGGTCAGCCGAGCGGCGTGACGGCGCCTCCTCGTTGGGCCGCTCGTCAGCCTGCCAGCGCGCGGACGGCGAGCACCCATGCCCGGTCGATCCGGTCGTCGGCACCTGACCTGCGCCGGCCCGCCCTTGCGGCGGGAGGGTCTCCTCTGTCAGCGAGGGCGTCGAACGCGGCCCTCCAGGACGTCCCGGCTCGGGTGCGCTTCAGGTGGCGGCAATGCCCGCGATCGCATGGGTTCGGGAACTCCAGCGGCCGAGCCACCACACGAGGGGCAGCGCCAGGAGAGCCAGCACCGCGAACGGCAGGAATCCGCGAGCGTACGCCTCGGGTCCAGCCACGGAACCTGTGACCAGGCCCATCACGGGCGGGATCACGAAGCCGCCGAGGGCGCCGATCCCACCGATCCAGCCCGACGCGCCGCCGACCGCGGACGGGACGTACGAGGGCACGAGCTTGAACACGATCGCGTTCTGGAGCCCCATGGCGGCCCCGACGGCCAGCGTCGCGGCGAGGGAGACGGCGAACGTGCCCGACATGGACAGGACCAGCGTCGCGACGGCCATGAGCAGGAAGTTGCCGAGGAGCGCGTAGCGGATCGAGAGCCGGTCGGACGCCATGCCGCCTGCCACCCGCACAACCGCCGCCAGGAGCGAGAAGGCCGCCGTGAGCAGCCCGGCTTCGCGCAGGCTCGAGCCGTACATCGAACCCCAGAACGACGGCAGCCAGGTCGTGAACGCGAGGAACCCGCCGAAGGACACGAAGTAGAAGCCCACCAGCGCCCAGGTGGCGGGGAGGGCCGCAGCGGTCCTCAGCCCCTCGACGGCGCTGCCGCGCGGGACGAGGTCACTCCCGCCGAGCCCCACGAGCCGGGCGGGATCGTCGGTGCGACGCCCTCCGTCCCGCAGCTGGAACCACGGGGCGTCCTTGATGAACAGCGCATAGGCGATGGTGACCGCGAGCAGAATGGCGAACCAGACCGCGTAGGCTCCGAGAAGGCCGATCGCGCCGACCGCCAGGGGCAGCATCATGGTCGAGAGGCCGGGGCTCGTGTTGCCGAGGCCCCCGTACAGCCCTAGGGCGCCGCCCTGCTCCTTCTTGGGGAACCAGTACGAGACCTGCGCGATGCCGACCGAGAAGGTGGCGATGCCGCACCCGATGAGCATCCCGAGGAGCATCAGGACGGGGTACGTGCCGTCCATGCGGCCCGGGTACGAGGTGGCGATCAGCGCGAGGAGCCCGACAACGCCGGCATTCGTCAGGAGCAGGAGCGCCAGCAGGGGCCGCCTGCCGCCGACGCGGTCGACGGTTGCCCCGAACGGGATGCGGAGCAGCGAGCCGGTCAGCGAGGGGATCGCAGCCAGGAGCCCGGCCTGGAACGGCGTGAGGTGCAGGAGCTCCGTGAACTTGGGCACCAGCGGCCCGAAGATCGAGACACCGGCGAAGCCTCCGAAGAAGCCCAGCGTCGCCAGCCACATCGCGCTGTTCCGTGACCCCCGGATGAGCTGTGCCTCGCCCTTCGTCCCGGAGCCTGTCATCTCGTGCCTCGCGTCCTCGAAACTGCGCGGCCGCGGGTTGTGCCGCGATTTTACGCGATTATAATGCCCGCAATGGCCGAGTTCGCAAGCGATCGCCCCCATCTGCAGGACGCCGACAGCCGTGCAGCGCTGCTGCGCGCGCTCCGCGCGAGCGATCGCCCGCTATCGGTCGGCGAGGCGGCGGCCGTCGTCGGGATCGGCGCGGGCACGGCCCGCTCGCACCTCGCGCTCCTGGTGACCGCTGGCCTCGTGACGCGCCAGGCCGAGCGTCGGCCGCAGGCAGGCCGTCCCGCGATGCGGTACGCCGCGGCCCCCCAGTCTCGGCGCGCCGCCGACTCGGCAGGGCACGACGACCTGGCCCAGCTCCGCAGCCTCGCGAGTCTGCTCGCGGGCCACATGGGCACCGCCGCCGACCCTGCTGAGGCGGCTCGGATGGCCGGGCAGCGGTGGTCCGATGAGCTGGCCAGCCAGGACGGCGGGGGCTCTTCGGCTGGCCCCGCCGCGCGCATCACCGGCATGCTGGACCGACTCGGGTTCGAGCCCGAGCAGCCGCGTCCGGACCAGATCTGGCTCCGGCGCTGCCCGTTCGAAGAGGTCGCGCGCCAGCACCGGGCGGTGGTGTGCGGCGTTCATCTGGGGATGCTCGAGCAGACGCTCGGGCGGCTCGGAGAGGACCCGGAGAGCGTGAGCCTCGAGCCCTTCGCGGTGGAGGATCCGCTGTTGTGCATTGTTCGGCTGGCGACGACCGCCAACAGAGCCACCGCCAGCAAGGCCGTGGACCCGGGAGGCGACACGCATGGGTGAGAAGCGGCGCGCCGAGATCGGCTCGGAGCCGCACGTGCGGGCCGTGCTGCGGACGCGCCGGCTCCTCCAGCCGACCGCCGTGTCGGAGGACCTGCGGACCATCACGCTCGAGGGCGGCCGGTCGGCGGACGTGTTCTACCGCGACCGCTGGAGCCACGACCGGATCGTCCGCTCGACCCACGGCGTGAACTGCACCGGGTCGTGCTCCT
>JAJYMP010000196.1 GCA_021786915.1 Chloroflexota bacterium | reverse complement strand
CACGCGGAGCCGACGCAGCCGAGGAGCCGAGGAGCCGACCGAGCCGACGCAGCCGACGCAGCCGAGGAGCGGCCGGAGCCGACGCAGCCGAGGAGCCGACCGAGCCGACGCAGCCGAGGAGCCGACCGAGCCGACGCAGCTGAAGGAGCCGACCGAGCCGACGCAGCCGACGCAGCCGCCGGCGCCCGGTCAGCGCTCACGGGCCACGGTGACCGCGGCCACGCTGAGCGCCCCGGCCGCGAGCAGCGCGTTCGCGGTTGCCGCGAGGGTGGCCCCGGTGGTCACGACGTCGTCCACGAGGACCACGTGGCGCCCGGCCACGCGGTCCGCGTCCCGCGGGCGGACCGCGAAGGCGGACGCGACGTTCGACGCCCGGTGCCGACGGTCGAGCCGGTACTGGGCCGTGGTCGCCCGCGTCCGCTCCACAACGGGCAGCATGGGCAGCCGCAGGCGCCGCGCCGCCGCCCCGGCGATGAGCTCCGCCTGGTCGTAGCCTCGCTCGCGCCGGCGCGCTGCGTGGACCGGCACCGGCACGAGCAGCTCGCCGCCCCCGCCCGAGCGCGCCCAGCGCGCCGCCACCGCGTCACCCAGCGGCTGCGCCAGCCGCCGCTCGCCCGTGTACTTGAGCGCGTGCAGCGCGTGCCGGACCACACCCGCGAACGGCGCGCACCACTCCAGGCGCACGAGGGGATCCGGCGGTCCGTCGGGCAGGCCGAGGGGAGTCCCGGCGGGCAGCAGGAGGCGGACGTCGAGCGCCGGCCGGCAGCGCCTGCACAGCGGCTCGCCCTCGGCGCCGCACCCGGCACAGGCTGGCGGAAGGGCAAGGTCCAGGATGCGACCGACCGGTCGCGCGAGCACGTCCATGGCGGTGAGTCTGCCCCGGGTCACTTGCGGCAGACCTGCGTCTGGCTTACGCCCCCGTTGCCCCCGGCCCGACGCGATCGAAGATCACACGGCGGGCATTGCCTGCGTACACGGCGCGCAGCACCTCGTCCGGCAGGTCCAGCCCGTGGATCGCCCACCGTCCCTGGCTGCCCGGTCCGCCGTCTGGGTCGTAGGGGAACCACTCGCCGCGAGTCTCGAGGAATCGGGCGTAGACCGCCCAGGCAGCGTGCTCGGGAGGCGCGTCCGTCCCGAACAGGACGCGGTCTGGCCAGCGCATGATGAGGTCCCGGGCCGAGTACGGCTGCCGCCCCAGCTCGGCGATCCGCGCCGCGATGTCGACGTGCCAGTTGCGGTATGCCGCCAGCATCCGGTCGACGCGGGCCAGATCCTCCGGCGCGCACCCGACGTGCGCTCCGATGAACGTCGTTCCCGGGTGGCGCGCCACCACGGCTTCCAGGCCGTCGATGAGCTCGTCGAAGGGCGGGAACCCGTCGGCGTCAAGCCTCCCGGCCGGTCGCGTCGGCCAGAAGTGCCAGTCCGGATGCTCGAGAAGCTCCTCGAGGCGCTCGTTGGACGTGTCGAGCGGTTCGAAGAACGCGATCGGATCGGCGACGTGGATGGTCACCGGAAGGCCAAGCGCTCCCGCTGTCGCCCACAGCGGGTCGAGCCGCTGGTCGTCAACTGGCACCAGCCGCCCCGCGATGTCGCGGGCGTGCAGCCCGAGCCGCTTCCAGACCTTCAGTCCGCGAGCCCCTGCGCCTGCGGCCGCCCGCAACCGCTTCGCTTCCAGCTCGCCGAAGTCGGGGCGCTGGCCCCACATGGCGTAGTCCAGCCCGGCGAACACCGCGACGCGGTCCCGCAGCGGCGCCCAGTGCTCCAGCTCGCGGTCCAGCGCCTCGCCCCAGCCGCCGTCGAGGTCGACGATCGCCGCGACGTTCGAGGCGTCGAGCGCAGCGGCGAGCTCTGCCGGGGACCGGCGGTCCCAGCCGTCCGAGAACGGGGTCGGTCCGAGGTGGTTGTGGGCGTCGATTGCAGGGTGGGATGGGCGCCCCGGCGCTTCGGCGGCCCGAGCACGGAGCTGCGACCGGGGTCGGTAGTCGGCGAGGCGGATGTCGTCCGGTGCGGCGGCGCCCCGTCCGTTCGTCGCGGTCATCTACCCCTTGAGCCCCGACAGCGTGATGCCCCGCACGAAGTACTTCTGGGCGACTACGAACAGGATGATCATCGGCAGCAGGCTGACCAGGGCGCCCGCCATCATCTCCGGCCACTTGCCCACGAACTGGCCCTGGAAGAACGCCAGGCCGACGGTGGTGGTGTAGCTGGGCAGGTCCCGAAGGTAGATCAGGGGGTCGAGCAGGTCGTTCCAGCTCCACATGAACTGGAAGATCGCCAGGGTCGCCAGCGCTGGCCGCGCCAGCGGGACGTAGACCTTGAGGAAGATCTGCCACGGGTTGGCGCCGTCCACGCGCGCTGCGTCAGCCAGCTCGTTGGGGATGGTGAGGAAGAACTGGCGGAGCAGGAACGTCCCGAAGGCCCCGCCGAAGAACGCCCAGACCCACAGCGGCAGGTTGGTGCCGATCCAGTTGCCGCTGTCGCTCAGCGGCCACGGCAGGTACCGGTAGAGGACGAAGTTGGGGACGAGGACGATCTGGAACGGGATGATCAGCGTCGCCAGGATCATCCCGAACAGGACCCGCTTGCCCCGGAACTCGAACACCGCGAACGCGTACCCGGCCATCGAGCAGGTCACCATCTGGCCGAGCGTCGCCAGCGAGGCGATCACGATCGAGTTGCCGAAGAACGTGCCGAACGTGATGCCGGGCATGGCGAACCACATCGTGGCGTAGTTGTCCCAGTGGAGCCCGGTCGGGAACGACAGGGGCCCGGTGGAGAACACCTCGGCCCGCGTCTTGAGCGACGTCGAGATCATCCACAGGAACGGGATCATCATCGCCAGGCCCCCGGCGAGCAGGGCGGCGTAGGCGCCGAGCGTGCCCGCCAACACCCGCACGCGCCTGGATCTGGTGTTGCGCGAGGCTCGGCGCCGCGTGCTGACGGCCGTCACGTGACGCTCCTCACTGGTAGTGGACCCAGCGGTTCTGGGTTCGGAAGTAGAGGATCGTGGCGACCGCGACGATGAGGAACATGATCCACGATGCCGCCGCGGCGTAGCCCATCTTGAAGTTGCGGAAGCCAGCCTCGTAGATGAAGTAGACGAGGGTGATCGTCGCGTCGCCCGGCTTGCCGGGGTTGGCCATCACGTAGACCTGGTCGAAGACCTGGAACGCGCCGATCAGCGCGAGGATCCCGGTGAAGAAGATCGAGGGCGTGAGCAGGGGCAGCGTGATCCGCCGGAACCGCGCCCATCGCCCGGCCCCGTCCACGCTGGCGGCGTCGTAGTACTCGGTCGGGATGCCCTGAAGCCCGGCGAGGAAGATGATCACGTTGGCCGGCAGCCCCTGCCAGATGCTCATCGCGATGATCGAGGGCATGGCCAGCGTCGGGTCGGCCACCCAGCGCTGGGGCGGGATCCCGACTGCCCGCAGGATGTCGTTGAGCGGCCCCGCCGGGCTGTAGATCCACAGCCAGACGAGCGCGATGGCGGTCGCGGACGTCACGAGCGGCAGGAAGTACGCGGTGCGGATCCACGCGA
>JAJYMP010000288.1 GCA_021786915.1 Chloroflexota bacterium | reverse complement strand
ATCTCGTCGTCGCGCTCGCGGTCTTCTGGCTCGTCGACCGCGGCCGGCTCGGCCTGCTACTCCGCGCGTCGCGCGAGAGCGAGCCGTTCGCGCAGGCGACCGGGGTCGACACGAGCCGCGTCCGGCTCGCGGTCTTCCTCATCTCGTCCGCGGTCCTCGGCCTTGTCGGCGCGTTCTACGCCTCCTACTACCGGGGCGTCTCGCCCGACATCTTCCGGTTCGACACGCTCCTCATGCTCCTCGCAATGATGGTCGTTGGAGGGCTCGGATCGGCCGGCGGGGTTTTTCTCGGGACGGGACTCCTCCTCGCGATCGACCAGGTGTTCCGTGATTACGGTGCCGCCCGCCTCATGGGGATGGGTCTCCTCATGCTCCTCGTAACCCTCTTCACGACCAACGGGCTCGCCGGGATTCCGGGCCAGATCCGCCAGTGGGTCGAGGCGGGCGAGCCCCATCCGGAACCAGTCACCGGGGGCAGCGAGGCACCGCCCGAGGCCGACGGGGCGGCGCGGCCCTGACCTTCAGCCCGGTGACGACGTCATCCGACTCGCGCCGAATTCATCGGCCGGGCCTCACGGAACGAGTGTCAGCGTCGCCGCCGCAGACCGCTCGACCGCGGCCGGGGTGAACGGTAGCGGCACGCTCTCGCCGTGCAGCCAGTCGACGATCATATCCCCGTAGTGGCGGTCGAACGGGTTGCCGCCGCTGCCGGTCGTGATGACGATCGTCGCCCGGTCGAGGGCGCGCATGTCGATTGCGAGCCGGTAGGACGGCCCGTTCGTCACCTCGAAGACCCCGCCGATCCCGACCGGCCTGACGCTCGGGTCGTCCGGGTCCGTGAACTGCTTCTTCGTGGGCAGCGTGGCCCAGAGCGGGATCCGCGGATGAGGCGACACGTGCTGGCCATCGACATCGGCGGGACGAAGGTCGCGGTCGCGGTCGTCACCGCCACCGGCGACGTGGTCGAAGAGCGTAGGTTCAGCACGCCCCATGGGCCGGCCTTGGCGGCGGTCGACGAGATCCTCGGTTGGGCATCGGAGCTCGCGGCTCGCCATTCGGTCGTGGCCTGCGGCATCGTCCTGCCCGCGGTCATCGAGGAGGGGCGAATCGCCTGGGCCGCGGCAAGCATCGCGGGGTGGGACGGCGTGCCCTTACGCGACCGGGCCGGCGAACGACTTGGCGTACCCGTCGTCGCGGAGTTCGACGGGTACGGGGCGACCCTCGGTGAGTGGTGGCAGGGCAGCGCGCGCGGCTACGACGACGCGGCGGTCGTCGTCGGGACCGGGGTCGGGGCTGGCCTCATCCATGCGGGCCGCCTTTACCGGGGGACGAGCGCCGTCGCCGGCGGGATCGGCTGGTTCCGCTTCCCCCGTGGAGCTACGCAGGGGCCACGCCTGGAGGACCTCGCGTCGGGTCCCGCCATCCTCGCCCGCGCGCGTCGGCTCCATGGAGGCGACGGGGCGGTCTATCCGGACACTCGGGCCGTCTTCGCCGCGGCCGAGGCAGGAGACCTGGCCGCACATCGGGCGGTCGAACGCGGCTGGCGCGCCCTCGCCGCCGGGGTCGGCGCGATCGTGGCCTTGCTTGCGCCCGAAATCGTCGTGTTGGGCGGCAGCGTCGGTGCCAGGCCGGACACGGTCGCACGCGTCCGTGAACTCGTCAAGATCAGTACCCAGCCGTTCGCCGCGCAGACCGTGAAGGTCGAGGGCTCGTCGCTGGGACCGCTTTCGAGCCTCTATGGCGCCGCCTACCTCGCCCACCAACTCGACCAAGGAAAGGAGCCATGATGTCCGGACAGGAGTACTTCACACGGGCGCGCGCGCTGCTCGATCGAATCGCCACAACGCAGAATCCGGCGATCCATGCCGCCGCCTCGGTGATGGCAGACAGCGTCGCTCGGGGCGGGCTGATCAACTTGTTCGGCAGCGGCCATTCGGTCCTGCCGGTGATGGACATCTTTCCCCGGTACGGGAGCTACCCGGTCTTTCGGCCCCTCGTCGACTCGCGCCTGAGCTGGTTCACGGTCCTCGGTTCCGGTGGCGTGAAAGAGCTGCTCTGGCTGGAGCGTCAAGAGGGGTACGTGGCGCATTTCCTGGACAACTACCCTTTCGACCCGGCCGACACGATGGTCGTGTATTCGCACAGCGGGCTCAACGCGGTTCCGGTGGAGACGGCCCTGTACGCGAAGGAACGCGGCCTCAAGGTCATAGCCGTCACGTCCGCGGCGAACCACGCTCTCAATCCACCGAAGCATTCGAGCGGCAAGCGCCTCGCCGACCTGGCCGACGTGGTCATCGACAACTGCGTCGAGCCGATCGATGCGCTGGTCCGGGTCGACGGCTGGCCGGCTCCGGTGGCCGCAGGTTCGACCTTCGCAGTGATCACCATCAGCATGGCCCTGACGGCCGAGCTGGCCAAGCAGCTCGCCGAGCGCGGGATCATCCTGCCTGTCTTCGTCTCACCAAACATCACCACCGTGCCGGAGGACAACAACGAGCGGGTCTTCGCGGAGTACCGCCGCCGCACGACCCGCTAGCAGACGCACTTCCCGGCCTCACCCTCTTACAAGCGCATCGCCGCCGGCTTCGTCGCTCGCCGTGGCCACCGATCTCCGGGCGGCAGCTCGATCACACTCTTCTTCACCACAACAGGGCCTGTCGCAGAAACCCCCGTCGGGGTCGCGACCGACAGAAGTTGTTTGAGTCCGAATACGCGTCGCTCGTCATCGATAGTGCCGCCGGCTAACCGTCCGCGTCTCGGCGTCGACTGGACACCGGTCTCGCCACACCGGTCGCCGTATGCATCATCTGATAGCTGCTCAGGTCGAACCGAGGATCAGTCGGACGAAGCCCGCTCGGGCCAGGCCGGGACTTCCTCCGGAAAGACAGTTGGGTCGATGTCGTAGGGGCTTCGCTCGCCGTCGGCGACCGCGAATCTCTCCTCGTCCTGCTCCCCTGGGTTGATATCCTCACGTTCCGGATCAAACCGGCCCCAGGAGCGGATCAGCTTGATCTTGAGCTGGCGACGACCTTCCGGACCAAGCTGTGCGATGCGACGTGGAGCGTCGCGCAGATCCTCGTCAGAGATCAGCGCCGGCCGGAACAGGCACGCCGCGGACTCGTCGAGGACACCGGGCAGGGGCGGAAGGCACATGTACGGGACGACCATATCCCGACTCCGGATGAGCCTGATAGTGCCCCGGGCACCAGGCGCACCGTCGGCCACCATCGACAGGGGTAGGACGGGGACGAAGACGCGATCCGGGTGCGAGATCGCGAGGGTCTTCTGATCGACCATGTCGCAGGTCGGCGAGATCAGCAACCCGTATCCGAACGCGATCGGCCCGCGGAAGTGTTTACCTCGGCCTGTCCTGTCAACGAGAACCTCGGACGGCTGGTCGACGAATGGGATCGCGGCGAAGAGGTCTCCGGTGAAGAGGAGACTCGACCAGTTGGGGACCCAGTACGCGTCGTCAGCCGGTCGGTACACGGCGTCCGCCAAGCCGTCCTCGCCTCCGCTGGTTGGCACCCCACAGGGACGA
>JAJYMP010000050.1 GCA_021786915.1 Chloroflexota bacterium | reverse complement strand
CCGCGGCGGGCCAGCCCGGCGCTGACCTGGCAGCCGGGCCCGCCGTCGCCACGCCGTCCGCCAAGCCCGCCGGCCCAGGCCGGCGGTAGGCGACGGGGCCTCGCCACGATCTTGCCCGCGCCGCCCGGGTATCCTGACGGCGAGGAGACCAGCGACGGATGGCGATGAGCAGGAACGAAGCCGGGGGAGCAGATCCCGAGGGTGCGGCAGCCCGCATCAAGGTCTTGATCGTCGACGACCACACCGTCGTCCGGCGCGGGCTGCGGGGATTCTTCGACCTGCTCGACGACATCGAGGTGGTCGGCGAAGCCGAGGACGGCCGCCGCGCGGTGGCGCTGGTCGACGAGGTCGTGCCCGACGTCGTCCTGATGGACATCGTGATGCCGGTGATGGACGGGATCGCGGCGATCAGCGAGATCAAAGCGCGCCACCCCGACGTGGAGATCGTGGCCCTGACCAGCTTCATCGAGGAGGACCGCGTCACCGCGGCCCTCGAGGCCGGCGCGACCGGGTATCTGCTCAAGGACGCCGAGGCCGACGACGTGGCGATCGCCATCCGGCGCGCGCAGGCCGGCGAGGTGCACCTCGACCCCCAGGTCGCGCGGCTGCTCGCACGGCGCGTGCGCAACCCGCGCCCGGACCACGAGCCGCTCACCGAGCGCGAGCGCGAAGTCCTGCGCCTGGTCGCGCGCGGCCACTCCAACAAGGAGATCGCGGCCCTGCTCGACATCACCGAGCGGACGGCCCGGACCCACGTGTCGAACATCCTGGGCAAGCTGGACCTGGCCAGCCGGACCCAGGCAGCACTGTGGGCGATCGAACACAAGGCGGTCTAGGGGTGGAGCCTGTCGGGGCGCTGAAGACGACCCTCGGCGGGGCCGAGGCACCCTGGACTGCGGTCGGGCCCCGGGATGCGCGCGCCATCGTGTTCATCCACGGCACCCGCCTGACCCGCTCGCAATGGTCGCCGCAGATGCGCCTGCTCTCGAGCCGCTTCCGGTGCATCGCCGTCGACCTGCCCGGTCACGGCGTCCTCGCCGGCCAGACGTTCACGCGTGACGCAGCCGCAGACGTCGTGGCGTCGGCCATCGAGGCCGAGACCGCCGACAGGCGCGCGGTCGTGGTGGGCCTCTCGCTCGGCGGGTACGTCGCGATCGACACCGCCGAGCGGCACCCCGAGCGTGTCGCCGGGCTGGTCCTGTCGGGCTGCTCCGCCGAGCCTGTGGGGCCGGTCGTGCTGCCGTTCCTCGCGCTGGCGTGGGTCCTCGAGCACGCTCCGGCCCGCGCGCTCGACGCCGTCAACCGCTGGTACTTCCGCTTCCGCTACCCGGCTCGCCTCGCCCAGCCCATCGTCGAGGGCGGCTTCTGGGGGCTCGGCGGCGCGCAGGCGCTGCGGACCCTCGTCGCCGGCCGGTTCCTCGACCGGGCGGCCTGGCTGTGGACGCCGGTGCTGGTGGTGAACGGAGCGCTGGACCCGGTGTTCGGCCCCGGCGGCGACACGCTCGCGTCCGCGTGCCGCTCGGGCCGCCACGCGGTGGTTCGACGGGCGATGCACCTGGTGCCCCTCGACCGGCCTCGGACCTTCAGCCGGCTAGTCGCCCGCTTCACCGACGAGGTCGTCCGAGCGGGCTGATCGGGCGACGAGAACGCCGCCGATCGAACGCGCCGGACCGCGGGCGGCCGAGCGGCCCAGGGTCATGGGTATACTGGGCAACGCCAGACCGTTGCCCGGAGGATGAATGCGCGTCCGCAAAGCCGTGTTTCCCGCGGCCGGCTGGGGAACCCGCTTCCTGCCGGCGACCAAGGCGCAGCCCAAGGAGATGCTGCCGCTGGTCGACAAACCGGTCATCCAGTACGCCGTCGAGGAGGCCGTCGCCGCCGGCATCGAGCAGGTGATCATCGTCACCTCCAGCCAGAAGCGAGCGATCGAGGACCACTTCGACCTCAACTACGAGCTCGAGCACCTGCTCGAGGAGAAGGGCGACATCGAGCACCTTCGGCAGGTGCGCCACATCAGCGACCTCGCCCAGATCGCCTACATCCGCCAGAAGGAGCAGCTGGGCCTCGGGCACGCCGTGCTCATGGCGAAGGACCTGATCGGCCACGAGCCGTTCGCGGTCATCCTGCCCGACGACGTGGTGGTCGCCGAACGCCCGTGCATCGGCCAGCTGATCCACGCCTACCACCAGCACCACGGCTCGGTGGTCGCGGTCATGGAGGTCTCGGACGAGGACACCAGTCGGTACGGCATGATCGGCGGCGAACAGGTGGGCGGCGGCTCCGAGGGCGACCGCACCTACCAGGTGACCCAGCTCGTGGAGAAGCCCGCACCCGGCGCCGCCCCGTCCAATCTCGCGGTGATCGGCCGATACGTGCTCACCCCCAAGATCTTCGACAAGCTCGAGCAGACGCAGCGCGGAGCCGGCGGCGAAATCCAGCTGACCGACGCCATCCACGCGCTGATGGACGAGCAGAGCGTCTTCGGCTATGCGTTCGAGGGGCGGCGCTTCGACGCCGGCACCACGATGGGCTGGCTCCAGGCGTCTGTCGAGTTGGCACTCGCGCGACCTGAGTTCGGCAACGAGTTCCGCTCCTTCCTGCGCTCGCTGGACATCTGACCGGCCCGCCCAAAGGCCAGGGTCACATCAGGAGACCGTCACACGTGACCGAGATCGGCAGCATCCTCGGCGGCCGCTACCGCCTTCTGGAGCTCTTGGGCCAGGGCGGCATGGCCACGATCTACCGCGCCCGGGACGCGCAGCTCGAGCGCGACGTGGCGGTCAAGCTGCTGCGGCCGGAGTTCGGCCAGGACCCGGACTTCCTTGCCCGGTTCCGCGACGAGGCGCGCGCCGCCGCATCGCTCAGCCACCCGAACATCGTGGCCGTCTTCGACTTCGGCGAGGACGCGGCCGGCGAGCAGTTCATCGTCATGGAGCTGGTGGACGGCCAGGACCTGGCGTCGATCCTGCGCGAGAACGGGCCGCTGGCGCCGCGCCAGGCCGCCCGGATCGCGGCCGACGTGGCGAAGGCGCTGCACGCCGCCCACACGCGGGGGATCGTCCACCGCGACGTCAAGCCGTCGAACATCCTGATCAGCCGCGACGGGCGCGTGAAGGTGGCCGACTTCGGCATCGCCCGCGCCCTCGACGACGCGCAGGTCACGCTGCCCGGCGTGACGATGGGCTCTGTCCACTACTTCGCCCCGGAGCAGGCACGCGGCGAGCCGGCGACCGGAGCGTCTGACGTCTACGCGCTGGGCATCGTGCTGTTCGAGACGCTCACCGGGCAGCGCCCGTTCTCCGGCGACGGGGCAGCGGCCGTGGCGTTGGCGCGCCTCACGACCACGCCGCCCCGCCCGTCGGCCCTGCGCTCCTCCGTGCCTCCGGCGCTCGACGGCATCGTGCTGCGGGCGATGGCGCTCAACCCCGTGGACCGCTACTCCTCCGCGGCCTCGATGGCCGGCGCGCTCGACGGGTTCCTCGCCGACGGCGGGGCCAGCGCCACCGGGGCTGCCGCTGCAGGTGCCATCGCAGCCGACCACCATGAG
>JAJYMP010000304.1 GCA_021786915.1 Chloroflexota bacterium | reverse complement strand
GCGCGAAGATGGCGTGGTCGGCGGCGCCGCTGATCTGGGCGTGCGCGATGACCACGCCGTCGATGCCGGGGCCGACGTAGACACCGACCTGGCAGCCGGTCGCATCGATCCGCCCGCCGATGTGCTGGCCCGCCGTTGCGACGATCTTCGCGCTCAGGCCCGTGGAGCCCGCGGGCACGCAGTTCGCGGCGCTCACGGCCGGGGGCGCGAGCGACGTCCCGAGCGCGAGCAGGGGCGCCACGAGCACGGCGCCCGAGAGAGTGGTGAGCCACGAGGGACGACGCATGGGACGCGCTCCTTCCAGATGCCGCGGCCAAACGGATGTCCGTCACGCGACCTCAGGAATCGCGGCGCTGGGGACGCGCCCCCCGAGTCGATGCTCTGCGCGCTCGTCCAGGGACTGCAGGGCCAGACGGCCCGTCCTGCCGCTACCCCGGAGAGGGGTTGGACTGCTCGTTGGTGGCGGTCGCGGCACCAGCGACCGACCGAGAGGGCGATCGACGAGATGCACGGGTCCGTGTCGGAGCTTCGCGATCTCGAGCGGGCGGCCGGCTCTCCCGAACGCTGGAGCCGCCACGAGCGCCACCCGTCCCACCGTCCCGATCCCGCGACCGAGCGGCACGCGCCACCGGCGGTCGAGGCCGCCTCCGTCGCGTCCGTCGAGGCGCGCGCAGGAGCGGACGCGGCCGCCACCGACGGTGTGCGACTCAATGGCCGGAGGGTCGCGGGAGGTTCAGCGGCGAGCCGACCTGAGTTCGGGCTGCCGGGACGGCGCTGTGGGGATGGTTTGTGGGCCACTCCGAGCGGAGTACGAGCCGCAGTCCTCGATCCGTCTGACCGCCCGGCGCTCGAAAGCGCCAGAGTGGAGGCGAGCGATCGATCCCGCATCGGCGACGTTGACACCGGCGACGATGAGCTGGGCCGTCGCGCAAGTACCGGCGCGTCGTTCCTGTGGCTACGGCGCGCCGCTGCGGCGTTCACCTCGTCTGCCGGTCGCCGAAGGCCACCGCGTCCGGCGCCTCGAGGACGCCTGGCTGCCCATCGCCGACTCAGGTGACGGTCGCGTCGTCTGGACGCTGCCGAAGGTCCATCGCCCGGACCCGAGCGGCTCGGCTAACCCACCGACGTCGGGCTCTCGCGCAGGTGGCGTTCGAAGAAGGCGAGGATGCGGCGGCGGGCGTCCTGCGCCGATGCGCCTTCTGCCTGCTCGCCGCGCATGAAGCGGGTCACCAGCGTGACCACGACCGGGAGACGGTCGCCGCGGTGGTCGTTCAAGAAGCCGTGGCCGACGTCGGCGTACTCCTGCACGTCGTGGTCGATGCCGAGCCGGTCGAGCAGCGTGTCGAGTTGCGCGGCCGTCCCCTGCAGCGAGCGGTCGCGGGCCCCGTAGCTTGCGACGATGGGGCAGGCCCCCGCGAGCCGCGTCTCGGCATCCGGTGGCAGACGGCCGTAGTTCACGCTGGAGGCCTCGAAGCCGCGCCCGGGGGCGAGCGCGAGGGCGAAGCCCCCGCCCATGCAGAACCCGATGACCCCGACCCGGCCGCTGCACCGAGGCTGCTCGGAGAGCCAGGCCCTCACGCACTCGACCTGCTCGAACGCGAGGCCCCGTCCCTCGCGGACGTTGCGCATGATCGTCCAGAGGCAGCGCAGCACGTTGCCAGCCGCGAGCAGGTCTGGCGCGGCGGCGAGATACCCCGCTGCGGCGAGCCAGTCGGCCTGCCGGCGCGTGTCGCCGGTGAGCCCGAAGGCGTCGTGGATGACGACGACGCCCGGCCAGGGGCCGTCACCGGACGGCTGCGCGAGATACACGGGGAGCGGTCCCTGCGGACCGCGAATCGTCAGATCGGGCACGCTCGGTGCGCTCCTCTGGTGGCGTTCGCCTGCGCGACGGCGGCCAGGCTCCCCCGCGATCCTCAGTATCGCAGCCCCGACTGCAGCCGTCGTCGAGTGGAGCGAGCGGCTATCGCGCTCCCGGAGGGTCGCGGCGTCGACAGTCGCGGAGCGCTCTGACTCGAGCTCGAACCCCAGCGGATGGCGCGAGAACGGACTGAACCGTCCTGACTTCGTTCAGACAGCTGTACCGATTGGGTCGGGAGGTGGTGCGTGACGCCCGATGACTTGCGCGGAGGCGATCGATCTCATCCAGGCCGGCGGCGTGGTTGGGAAGCCGCAATCTCGACGCAGACTGCCCATCGGCCAGAACGTCAGCGCCCCTCTGGTCGCTCCGCTTTGTACCCACGAAACTCGCGCGGCCGCATCGACGGCCGGCACCTGTGGGTGGGCGCGGGGAGGCGCAGCGACTGGTCGAACTCGGTCCCGCGCCCGGCGCCGGCATCGAGACGCACCCGCTGCCGAAGGAACCGTACGATCTCCTGTTGGACGACAGGTCGCTCCTGTGGATCGTGTGCGGGATGGCCGATGAGGCCGTACGCGTTCCGTCGGTCGACCACCACCAAGTGCGGAGATGATCGGAGCTCCAGCCTGGGGACCGGGGCTCCGATCATCCTGATGCCGGGTCCGGAGGTCGGACCGTATGTCAGCAGCGCCGCCGTGCCGGTGACACGGCGGCGCTGGTTGTCGGCTATCGAGGCTGACTAAGGTGCGACCGCAACTCCGTTCAGGTAGCTCTGGCCGCTGACCAGGGTCGTCACGCCGCCTCCGCTCAGGTTCGACGACAGGATTTCGCCGCTGTTGGCGTTGGCCCAGTAGATGTGGCTGCTGTTCACGGCGATGCCGACCGGATGTGCCTGGCCGGTGGCGAGGGGCGTCACGTTGGTGCCGTCCAGGTCGGCCTGCATGATCGTGCCGTTGGCAGCGGTGTTGTCGCCGCAGTCTGTCCAGTAGATGTGACTGCCGTACACCGCGATCCCGAACGGGTACGTCTGGTTGCCGACGAGCGCCTGCCACGCGCCGCCGCTCAGCGGCGCCATCATGATCGAGCCGTTGCCGGCAATGTCGCCGAAGTAGATGTGGGTGCCGTCGACGGCGATCGAGGCCGGCTCAAGCATCCCCGTCCCATTGACGAGGAGTGTCGGGTTGCTGCCGTCGAGGTTAGCCCGGTAGATCGTCTGGCCCCCGAGGTTGGTCCAGTAGACGTAGTTACTGTCGAGCGTTACGCCGTACGGATGGCTCCCCGCGGAGACGGAGACGATGGCGGCCGGGTTGCTGCCGTCGAGGTTCGCCATCATGATCGTGTCGTCGCCCGTGTCGGCCCAGTAGATGTGAGTCGCGTTCACCGCAACGCCAAAGGGGCTGTTCTGGCCCGTGACGAGCGTTTGCACGCCGCTGCCGTCCGGATTGGCGGCCTTGATCGTGCCACTCGTACCGGCGCCGGTGGCCCAGTACAGGCCGCTGCCCGGGACGTAGCCAGCGGCAAACACCGGGCCCGCGTAGGACGAGAGCGTGTCGCGGTTCATCGCTGCCACGACGTAGTACGTGCCGACCGAAGGGGCCGGCGTGACGTCGTAGCTGATGCCCATCGCGGTCGCGACCTCGGTGTACGGGCCACTCGAGGTGGTCGACTTCCCGATCCAGTAGGCCCCGTAATAGCCGTCGGGGTT
>JAJYMP010000207.1 GCA_021786915.1 Chloroflexota bacterium | reverse complement strand
CGACCCCACCAGCACGCCGCCGATCGCTCCCAGCGCGACGGCGAGCACCAGGCCGGCCACCGACGGCGGTGTGGCGCTGGTCGCCCGCTGGATCACCTCGGTGCCCCGGTCTGCGGCGATGCCCTGGAGCTCGGACTGGGCGATCTGGCTCTTCACGCTGGCGAGCTGGAGCGCCAGGCTGGCCTGCTCCGATGTGAGCTTCGCGGCGACCTGCGAGTCCTGCTGGCTCGTGGTGGCTGTCCCGCGGGCGGTGGCGGCGCTCCGGTTGGCGGCGCCGAGCTCCTTGTCCACGTCGGCGAGCTGCGCCTGGAGCTGGCTCTCTTCGGCCCGCAGCCCGATCACGACGTTGGCGTTGGTCGCCGCTCCCGTCGACGCGAGGAACTGGACGAGCTGGCCGGCCACGGCGTTCACCAGCACCTCGGCGCGACGGGGCGTCGCGCCGGTGGCGGTGATCCTGAGGACGCTTGTGGCCGCGCTCGACGCCGTCACGTCCCGCTGCAGGGTGGTGAGCGAGAGCCCGGGGCCGGCCTCGCGCCCGGCCGGGACGAGCACCGCGGCGCTCGTGGCGATGCGAGCTTCGGTTGTCCCGTTGTTCTTCGGGCCCGGTGTCGTCGGGCTCGGCAGAAGGACCAGCGAGGCCGCCTGATAGGTCGGCGGCTCGACCACCTCGTAGCCGACGGCGGCGGCCAGGCCGGCGACGACGAAGGCCGCCACCACCCGCCAGTACCGGCGAAGGAGCTGGATGGACCTCTCGAGATCGAGCACCTCTTCGGTCAATGGAATGCTCCTTCCCGTCGGCGCTCGCCGGCGTCGCTGGTCTGGCGCACGCCGGGGCACCGCTCGCGGGGACGTTGCCGACGTGGTTCCGAACCACCGGGGGCCGGTCTGATACATGCCGGGAAGGGCCCGAGGCGGACCGGACCCCGCGCGCGAGGGGCACGGGCCCGCGGGCGAAGGAGGGTGCCACCCGCGCCCGCCGCCGGCTCTGTCCGACGGCGCCCCTACCCGCGGTAGGTGGAGCCTGCGTCCTGGCCGACGAAGGTGTCCCCCGATCCCGCGACGTCGGCGACTCCACGGGTCCACTGCCCCCACGTGAGGCGGGTCCCCAGCGCGAACCCGTCGAAGCGCCACGGCCCCTCGTAGCGGTTGCGCGCGAACACGTCGTGCTGGCGATCGGAGATGTCGCGGGCAACCACCCATCCCTCGTAGGGGGCGGCCGTGCCGTACCCGGAGAACAGGCCGTTGTACCCGCACATCGTCCTGAGCGTGCACGAGGGCCCGATGGCCCTGGGCCTGAAGACGAAGAGGTTCCCGGTCACCGAGACGTTCTTCGTCTTCCACCGGCAGTTGTCGAAGTAGTCCGGCGCGGCGCGCGGGTCCGGACCGAGGAGGTGGTCATGGCAGGAGCGGGCCGTGAACAGCCTTGGGCCGACGAGGGTGCACGCCTGCGTGCTGCCGTTCCCGCAGAACCGGCCGGCGTCCTCCCACAGGACCACTCCGCCCCAATTGTCGACGAACGTGTTGTCGACCACGTCGAGATGTCCGGCGTACGGTCCCGGCGCCCGGCGATCGCCGCCGGACTCGGAGATGTAGACGGCAGACTCGGGGAAGCCGAATGTCGGCCGGGACCCCTGGACCCAGCCGTTGTCGACGAACGTGTTGCGCGCGATCAGCGCGTTGTAGCTGATCTCGTAGATGAGGCCTTCGGCGTGGTTGCGCGAGATGTAGTTGTCGGTGATCTCGAACCCGCTGTTGTCGGTGTCGACCCACAGCCCGACGTTGTCGTTGCCGTGGACGTAGTTGCCCGACACCACCGCGCCGATCGTCGTCCAGAACTTGGCGCCCCCCGAGCATCCGCAGCCCGGCCGTGCGGCGTCCCAGTTGTACGTGGCGTTGCCCGCGATCTCGTTGCCCGTGACCACCACGTCGTGGACGCTCCCCGCTGTGCTGTACACGCTGAAGCCGTACTGGCTGTTGTCGGAGAGGCAGTCGTCGCGCAGGACGTCGCCGCTGCCGAGCATCACCCCGGCACCGGCGTCGTGCATGACGGTGTCGTGCTCGATGGTCCAGCGCGAGCCCGATGTGTGGTTCACGACACCCTGTGTCGGGTTGTCACCGCCCTTGCCGAAGTCCTCCACGGTCAGGTACTCGACCGTGACGCCGGTGGCCTTCGACGTGAAGGCGTAGAGGTTTGTCCCCATGCCGCTCAGGACGGCCCCCGGTGCGCCGACGTACGTGTCGCCGTCGCCGGCGGCGATCTGGTGGTAGCGCCCCCGCCCCAGCGTGTGGCGCCCGGCGGCGAACCAGTAGGTGGTATGCGGCGCACCCAGCGCCGCCGGGTCGTCCCGCCCCGCCGGCACCGTCACGGCTCCCTTCGGCGGCGCGGCGGGCCCCGACAACAGGCGCGCCACTCCGCAGACCTTGCGGGGCGTGGCAGGGCCGGCTGCGGCTGCGGCTCCAGCGGTCGGGGGACGCGGTCGCGCCTGCGAGGCGGCGGTAGCCACCGGCCAGCAGACGGGCCAGAGGAGGGCGACCGCGCCGAGCGCGACGCCAACCGCGACACCGCCGGCACGACGTCGGAGCGGACGTGGGCGCGGCTGCAAGCGGCCCGAGCATACCGTCGGGACCGGCGTGAGCGGTCGACCTATCCCCCGTCCCCCTCCAGCGCCGCAGCGAGCGCGTCCGCCCGGACACGGGGATCGACGCCGGCCAGCAGCGACTCGTCCGGCGCGGTCGGCACCACCCGGTAGCAGACATGGCCGGCGGCGCCGGGAAAGTCGGCAATTGCCTCGATCATCGTGCCCGAGGTCGCGTACGACTCCTGGAGCACCAGGGAGACGCGGCGGAGGGCGGCGAGGACGGGTCCTGCTCCACCGGGCACCCAGGCAAGTCCGCCCGTGTGGGAACGGGGGGCCACGAGCGCCCCGGGGCACGTCGGCTCCACGAAGACCACCAGGTCGCCGTCGCAGTACGCGAGGACCAGATCGGTGCCCACCGCCGGCCGGCGGGGAACGGGTCGGTCGGAGCAGGCCAAGCCTGCCGCGCACAGGATGCACGCGGCCGGGGGCGGGTCGGCCGGCGGAGGGGAGCCGACCGTGGCCGCGCCCCCTGCAGGTTCCCCTACGGGCACGACGGTGCCGTGAGCTCCGCGACCCACGGCACGTTGGACATCATCTTCGATCACAGCCATCTCCATCCTTGCAGAGCCTGCACCCTCCGCGGCCGCGGCGACGGCGGGTCGAGACGCCGTGGGGATCGCCTCCAGCCTGGAGCAGGGCGTGACGGCCCGTCCACTCGGCGCCCGCCAGCGCGTGACGACGTATCGGCCGCCGGCTGATCGGCTCTTGACCTCGGGTGGTGCCGCCGGGACCCGGCCGGGACGGAGCTGGTGCCGCCACCGGCCGCGGGCTGGACGGGACGGAGCCGGAAGGCACCGCCCGGGCCGCCCGCGGCCGGGAGAGAGGACCGCGGGCGAGACGAGAGGAGCGTGGATGGCCCCCGAGCCACGGCCGGCGTCGCATCCCGGTGGCGCATACCCTGCGTCGCGCCCGGGCGCGGTCG
>JAJYMP010000639.1 GCA_021786915.1 Chloroflexota bacterium | reverse complement strand
GCCGGCGGGGCTCGGGACGACGCCGCTGCCCGGCGGGTCCGCGGACCCGGGGCGTACCGCCGACACCGGCGAGGACGAGGTCCGCTCCTACGGGCACATCGTCGTCGACGAGGCGCAGGACCTCTCGCCCATGCAGTTGCGCATGCTGGCGCGACGTTCCATCTCCGGCTCGATGACGGTGGTGGGCGACATCGCGCAGGCGACCGGGCCCTGGACGCCCTCGGGGTGGCAGGAGGTGGCCGCCCACCTCACGCCGTCCCGGCCACCCCGGCTCGTGGAGCTCACCGTCGGGTACCGGACGCCCGCGGAGGTGATGGCGGTGGCCGCCGGGGTCCTCGCGGCCGCCGCGCCCGGGTTGAGGCCGCCGCGCCCGGTGCGCCGCTCAGGGAGCGAGCCGGGGGTGCTGCGTGCCGAGCCGGGCGCGCTCGCGTCAGCGGTCGGCGACGCGGCAGCGGCGGCCCTTGCCGTCACGGAGCGGTCGGGAGGACGGGCGGCGGTGCTCGTCCCCGGGGCGCTCTTCGGGGAGATCGTGCGCGCCCTGGCCGAGAGGGGGCTCGACCCCGTCGACCCGCGCGACCCTGCCGGCCCCGGGCTGGCCGCGGCCCTGGTGGTCCTGCCGGCCGGTGAGGCGCACGGGCTGGAGTTCGACGCCGTCGTCGTGGCGGAGCCCGCCGCGATCGCCGCAGGGGACGGGCGGGGTGGAGAGCATCCTCGGACGCCCACCACGCAGGGCCTGCGGACGCTCTACGTCGCGCTCACCAGACCCACCCAGCGCCTCGACGTCGTGCACTCGGTCGGGCTCCCCGAGGCGATGCGCGCCGGCTGAGGGTGCGGGCGCGGGCGCCCGGTCGAGCCGGCTCCTACCTGGATGTTGGCGTGCGCAGGCGGGCGTCGGCTAGGAAATAGCCCGTGAGCCAGGCGCTTTCGGTCAGCCACCCGGCGAAGCCTGCCCGCGTGGTGCACGACCGGCCGCCGATGCTCGCCATCGGCGTCATGATCTGGCTCGGCTCGGAGCTCATGTTCTTCAGCGGGCTGTTCGCGGCCTTCTTCACGATCCGGGCCAACGACCACCCGTGGCCCCCGGTCGGCACGCACCTCGACGTGGTCCAGGCGGGTGTGTTCACCGCGATCCTCGTGTCGTCGAGCTTCACGATGCAGTACGCGGTCTTCCTGGAGGAGCGGCTCGACCGGCATCGCGCACGCATCTGGGTGGCGGCGACGATGGTCCTGGGCTTCATGTTCCTGGGCAACCAGTTCTACGAATGGGTCACCCAGACCACCCGCTGGACCACCAACGCGTACGGCTCGCTCTTCTACATCATGTCGGGGCTCCACGGGCTCCACGTGTTCCTGGGCCTGGTCGCGATGACGTTCCTGCTCGGCCGGATGAAGGGCCAGGCGGGTGACCCGGGAGAGCTCTCGGTCTTCCAGGGCGTCAGCTACTACTGGCACTTCGTCGACATCGTGTGGATCGGTCTGTACAGTTGCCTGTTCCTGCTCAAGTGAGGGTGCCCGGGTGCTCCGCCGCCTGATCCTGAACCGCTACGCGCTCCCTGGGGCGATCCTCGTGGCCGTGGGGCTTGCCACGGTGCTCGGGCTCGCGTCCGGCGCCGGCGCATCGGGGAACGGCACATCCGGGCGGTCCAGCTCCCCCGTGCCGTCGCCGGCGGCCCCGGCGCCGCGCACAGGCAAGCACGTCGTCTACACACCGGGCGGCACCATCTTCGTGAACACAAAGCCGGCGGTGACACCGACGGCCACAGCCTGCACGAAGGACGCGGAGCGGATCGGCTACAAGGGCCCGAAGGACGACGGCTCGCCGACGAGCAGCACAGCGGGGTTCCTCGAGTGCTCCCACGGCAAGGTCGTCCGCTACGGCGACAAGGCGATCGTCTACACGCTGCCGCCCGCCTCGTACATCACCACGGGCCACCGGCTGTTCGAGGAGAACTGCTCGAGCTGCCACCTTCCGACAGCGCAGGGCAGCGCGATCGCGCCCAACCTCCGTGGCGTCGGCCCGGCGACCGTCGACTTCTGGATCACGACCGGGCGCATGCCGGCCGCGACCCCGTTGCAGATCCAGGCCGCGGAGAAGCCGCCCCGGCTCACCGACAAGCAGGCCCAGGAGGTGGCCGCCTGGATCAACTCCCTGACACCGTCGGCGCCCTACATCCCGACGGTCGACGTGAAGTCCGCGGACCTCGCCCGAGGGGCGACACTGTTCGCGCTGAACTGCGCGGCCTGCCACACGATCACCGGCGCCGGCGACGCCCTGGCGTACGGCACCTACGCGCCGCCGCTGCGCATCGCGACGGCCCAGCAGGTGGCGGAGGCCATCCGGACGGGGCCGGGCAACATGCCGCGGTTCACGGGCAACCTGACAGACGCGCAGGTCCGCGACATCGTCGCCTACGTCACCGAGAAGATCCAGCACCCCGACAACGCCGGCGGGTTCGGGCTGGGCGGGGTCGGCCCGGTGGCCGAGGGCTTCGTCGCACTGCTCTTCGGCGTCGGGGGCCTCCTGCTCGTCTCCTTCTGGATCGGGGACCGCGCGTGAGCGACCCGGACGACAGCGGGAGCGGATCCGTGCGCGACCCCTCGGAGGGCCTCGACGGCCACGACGAGGGAGACGGCCGGCGGGGTGCGGTGGGCAGTACCCGCACGCCGGTGCCGATCCCGGCTGCGCGCCTGGACGACCCGCACCTGCGCGAGGCCGCGCGCTACCCGCGCCGGGTCGAAGGCATCGTCGCGCTGTTCCTGGTCATCGGGATGCTGAGCCTGATGGCGTTCGGCGCGGCCTACATCGTCGCCCCCACCACCCAGATCCTGGCCGCGAGCTTCGCGGTCGGGCTGTTCTGCCTCGGCTTCGGGCTCACCGCGTGGGGCAAGTACCTCATGCCGCAGGGACCGTTCATGGAGGAGCGCCATCCGCTGCGCTCGAGCGACGTGGAGCGCGAGGCGATGGCGGCGGCCATCGTCGACCGCGGCGGGATCGTGGTGAAGCGCCGCAAGATGCTCGCCGGGCTGCTCGGCGGCGGGTTCGGAGTGCTCGGCGTCGTGATCCTCTTCCCTCTCGTGCGCTCGCTGGGCCCGCGCCTCAAGAACCAGCTCTTCTACACGGACTGGAAGAAGGGGAGCTACCTGGTGGACGTCACAGGCCGCCGGGTCCACAAGGACGACATGCAGGTCGGGGGGATCCTCACCGTCTTCCCCGAGGGCAAGCAGGCGACAACCCAGGCGCAGGCGATCGACCAGACGGTGCTGCTGCGCGTGCAGCTGACCGACCTCGACACGTTGAAGGGCCGCACAACGTGGGGCCCCCACGGCTACGTCGCCTACTCGAAGGTCTGCACGCACCTCGGGTGCCCAGTCGGTCTCTACGAGCAGGAGTTCGAGATGCTGGTCTGTCCCTGCCACCAGTCGATGTTCAAGGTGCGGGACGCCTGTGCGGTCGCCTTCGGTCCGGCACCGCGGCCGCTTCCGCAGCTCCCGCTGGCGATCGACGCCGCAGGCTTCCTGCGCGCCCAGGGTCCCTACGACCAGCCGATCGGCCCGGGCTTCTG
>JAJYMP010000758.1 GCA_021786915.1 Chloroflexota bacterium | reverse complement strand
TCGCTCGCCTCGTCTGCCTCTCCCCGGGCGACCGACCCGAAGATCCGGACGTTGCGCGCGCCGTGTCTGGCCGCGATGCGCAGGATCTCCTCGCGCTTGCTCTTCACCAGTTGATCAGTCGTCATAGCCCAACGCCTTCAGGTTCTGCCAGATCGTAGCGTCCAACCGAGCGGCCTCGGCCTGCTGCTCTCGCAGCTGAGCCACCAGCCGGCGCATCTTCGCGTCGAACGGTTCGTCGTCTTCCTCGGCGGCTGCAGCACCCACGTAGCGACCCGGCGTCAGCACGTGGCCGTGGCTACGGATCTCCTCGATCGTGGCGGCGTGGCAGAAGCCGGGCACGTCGGCGTACTCGCCTGCGCCCTCGTCCCCGCGCCAGGCGTGGTAGGTGCCGGCGATCTTCGCCACGTCCTCGTCGGTCAGCTCGCGGTGGGTCCGATCCACGAGCGTGCCCATCTTCCGGGCGTCGATGAAGAGCGTCTCACCGCGCCGGTCACGGAAGCGGCCGTTGCGCTTGTCGCGGGCGAGGAACCAGAGACAGACGGGGATCTGGGTCGAGTAGAAGAGCTGGCCCGGAAGCGCGACCATGCAGTCAACGAGGTCGGCCTCGATGATGTTCCGGCGGATCTCGCCCTCGCCCGACTGGTTCGTCGACATCGAGCCATTGGCCAGCACGAAGCCGGCGATCCCCGTCGGCGCGAGGTGCCAGATGAAATGCTGGACCCACGCGAAGTTCGCGTTGCCCGCCGGTGGCACACCGTAGACCCAGCGCTTGTCCTCGCGCAGGAGCTCGCCCCGCCAGTCGCTGTCGTTGAAGGGCGGATTTGCGAGAACGTAGTCGGCTTTGAGGTCAGGGAAGTGGTCGTTGTGGAACGTGTCGCCGTGGGCGATCTGGGCGTCGATGCCGCGGATCGCGAGGTTCATCTTGGCCAGCCGCCAGGTCGTGTAGTTCGACTCCTGGCCGTAGATGCTGATATCGCCGATCCGCCCCGCGTGGGCCTCGATGAACTTCTCGCTCTGGACGAACATCCCGCCGCTGCCGCAGCAGGGGTCGTAGACACGGCCTTTGTACGGCGCGAGCATCTCGACCAGGATCCTCACGACGTGGGTCGGGGTGTAGAACTGGCCGCCCTTCTTGCCCTCGGCGCTCGCGAACTGGGCAAGGAAGTACTCGTAGACCCGCCCGAGGGTGTCCTTCGCCCGGTCGGCGGGGGCGCCGAGGGCGATGTCGGAGACGAGGTTGATCAGCTGGCCGAGGCGCTGCTTGTCGAGGCCTGGCCGCGCGTAGTCCTTGGGCAGCACGCCCTTGAGTGACTGGTTGAGGTCCTCAATGGCGCTCATCGCCTCGTCGACGAGCGAACCGATCGTGGGCTGCGGCGCGTTCGCCCGCAAATGCGTCCAGCGGGCTTCCGGCGGCACCCAGAAGATGTTCGCGGCCCGGTACTCGTCGGGGTCCTCGGGGTCCGCGCCCTCGTCCTGGGCTGCCACGAGCTCGGCGTGCTTGGCCTCGAAGGCGTCGGAGATGTACTTGAGGAAGATCAGGCCGAGGACGACGTGTTTGTACTCGGCGGCGTCCATGTTGTTGCGCAGGGCGTCGGCGGCCTGCCAGAGCCGCGCCTCGAAGCCGAGGTTGGCGGTCGTGGCAGTGCGTCTGGTCGGCACCCGTCAAGCCCCTTTCGTTGCCCTCGCTATCGTCACGTGGCCCCGTGACACCTTGGCTGTCACTCCGCGTCGCAGGCGGGATCGGGTGGATCGGCGGCGACGTCGTCACGCTCGGACTCCCCTCCCGGCAGCAGCCGCTCCTTCAGGCGCCGTCAAGGATACCTTGACCGTAGCGCCCGACGGAAGCCGACGAGCTGACCGGTCACTGCAGCCTGGTGCCGACCTCAGATCGGCGAGTCCCGCCTAGCGTTGCGATGTGGCGGCGCGGGCGGACCGTGCGTCCTGGATCGTGACGATGGAAACCTGGTCCGGTCCCTCGTCGTAGACGTAGATCACGAGCATCCAGGACCACGGGCCCAGGATGAATCGGAACCCCTGCCAGCGCCCTGTGAGCGCCGGACCAAGCATCGGAAAGGCGGCCAGGGGTTCGAGTGACATCCGGACACGCTGTCGAGCTGTGGCGGGAAGGCTGTGGGTGACGATCAGGCGATCCAGGTCGGCGACTGCCGATTCGGCGAGAACGACAGTCGCCATCAGATCACAGGTCTTCCAGGCGAACGACGTGACCCGCCTGCGCCTCCCGCAATCCCTGCCGGGCTCGCTCCCAGGCGCCCGGGATGGCATCGAGCAGCACGGTCACCGTCGCCGCGTCGGGGTCGGCCTGATCCAGCGCCGTCGAGAGCAGTGACCGCGCCAGGGTGCCCGCGTTGACATACGTCCGCTCGGCGAGCGCGTACAGCTTCGCCGCGTGTTCGTCATCGAGAAGGACATTGACCCGCTTCGACTGCTGCTTCGGCATCGCGCCCACCTACACATGACTACACAGCGTGTGCTGCAGGACCGACGCTAGCGTCGACCGCGAGCCGCGTCAAGCCAGAGGGCGATGTCGAGGCGGCTCGTCCCGGCTGGGAGGAAGCCTCAGTACGCCGCGAGCGTGCGGATCCCGGCGGCGATCTTCTCGGGGTTCACCATGAACCAGTCCTCGAGGACGTGGTTGTAGGGGACGCCCGGGACGTCGGGGCCGGCGACGCGCATGACCGGGCCGTCGAGGTAGTCGAAGGCCTCCTCGGCCACGATCGCGGCGATCTCGGCACCGTAGCCGCCGAAGCGGTTGTCCTCGTAGACGACGAGGCACTTGCCGGTCTTGCGGACCGAGCCGAGGAGCGTCTCGCGGTCGAGCGGGCGGAGCGTGCGCAGGTCGACGACCTCGACGCTGATCCCCTCCTCGGCCACCCGTTCGGCGGCCTCGAGGGCGTAGTGGGCCATCAGCCCGTAGGCCACGACCGTCACCCGGGTCCCGACCCTGGTCACCGCCGCCCGCCCGATCGGCACCGTGTACTCCCCGTCCGGCACGTCGCCCCGGACGCTCCGGTACATCTTCTTGTGCTCGAAGAAGAGGACCGGGTCGTCGTCGCGGATCGCCGAGCGGAGCAGGCCCTTGGCGTCGTACGGGGTCGAGGGGACGACCACCTTCAGCCCCGGGACGTGGGTGAAGAACGCCTCGACCGACTGGCTGTGGTAGAGCGCGCCGTGGACGCCGCCGCCGTACGGGGCGCGGATCGTGATCGGGCAGCCGAACGCGTTGTTCGAGCGGTAGCGCATCCGGGCCGCCTCGGACACGATCTGGTTGAAGGCCGGGAAGATGAAGTCGGCGAACTGGATCTCGGCCACCGGGCGCAGCCCGTTCGCGGCCGCCCCGATCGAGGTCCCCACGATCATCGACTCGGTGAGCGGGGTGTCGATCACCCGCGTCTCGCCGAACTCGGCGTACAGGCCGTCGGTGACGAGGAAGACGCCGCCCTTCACGCCCACGTCCTCGCCCAGGACGATGATCGAGGGGTCCCGGCGCATCTCCTCGCCGAGCGTATCGCGGATCGCCTCGAGGAAGGTCCGGACGGCCATCAGGCGGCAC
>JAJYMP010000668.1 GCA_021786915.1 Chloroflexota bacterium | reverse complement strand
GAGGATCGTGGCGGCGGTCGTCGACGCCTGGTAGTGGCAGGCGGCGCACTCGCGGAGCCTCCGCGCCGGGAGCGCCCACGCCTTCTCGCCGCCGCAGCGGGGGCAGCGGAACCCGTCGGGCCAGCGGCACTCGGCGAGATACGACTCGCACGCCTCCTCGCTCGAGAACCTCCGCTGGAACTCGATGAATGTCTTGGGGGATCCGGGGCGTCGGGCGGCCACGTCTCGACACCACGGGTTGCGCTGACCGGAGTCAACCGGATAGCCCCTCACCGGTGGATCACGGTCCGACTTCGCGTCGATGGCGCTGACGTGAAGTGGGGATGTGGTGCACGATTGTCGTGCTTCAGCGGCTGCCGCACTTCAGGTGATTCACCACCTCCCCCGTGCCGCGCGCGCTCGCATCGCCGCGGGACGGAGGCGGGAGCGACGCCGGCGCGAGTGGTCACGACGGCGGGCACGAATGGGTGACCGTTCGGTGAAACGATCCCGCCCCTCGATGCACCAACCGTGGTGAAGCGTCCTGTTCCGCCACCTGAGGTCATCGGCTATGTCCACATCGGTTCTCACCCGAGCACTCGCAGGCTCCCTCATCGCCACCGTCATGCTCGCAACCGGCGCGATCGGCGCGGGCCTCGCGCACTCGCCCGCCACCGACCCTGCTGCTCAGGTCGCCGTGACCACGCCCGCAGCCGCGGGCCGCGCCCCGACGTGGGCGACGCGGGCATCGACCGCGCATGCGGCAACGCCCAGCCCGGTTCCGGAGATGGCCCAGGCGCAGACGCGCACCACCACGCGGCAGACGACGAAGGCGCAGGTCCGCGTCACCACCAAGCAGGTGACCCAGACCCAGATGCGCACCACGGCGCCGCAGACGACCCAGATGCAGACCCGCACCACCACAAGGCAGATGACCCAGACCCAGATGCGCACCACCGCGCAGAGCGCCGCCCCGACCGTGACGGCTTCGACCAGCCAGAGCTCCGGCCCCAGCGACTGGAACATCAACCACGACTACGACTGGAACTACGGTGGCAACCACGGGGACTGCAACCGCTGAGCCGGCCGTCTTCAGGCTTCGCCCGCGACTGGCCCGGGCCGAACGACCCTGAACCCATCAGCACCCGGGAGCCGACCATGAGGGAGAGGCTCACCGTCGCCCTGGCAGCGGGGTCGGACGTCCTCTGGAGGACTGCGTCCATTCCCTCGATCGGCGCCACCACCGCAAGCCCGACCGCTCGCATCGACCGGGATGAGACGGCTTGCCGCGCCGTCGCCGACGTCCTCGCCGGCGATCGCGACGCCTACGCGCTCCTCGTCGAGCGCGACCTGGCCGCCGTCACCCGGGTCTGCTATCGGGTGCTCGGCGACCAGGACGCGGCCGAGGACGCCGCCCAGGAGGCCTTCGTGTCCGCCTATCGCTCGCTCCCTGCCTGGCGTGCTGATGGTCCCTTCGCGGCCTGGATCTGCCGGATCGCCCTGCACATCGCCCTCCGGCGGGCGCACCAGACCCGCTCGGTCGACTGGATCGACGCGGCAACGCTCGACGGCGTGGACGAGGTGCTCGACGGAGGCGGCCGCCGGGTCGCCCGCCACTTCCGGGACGCCTCGGTCGACGCCGCATCCGTGATGGACCCGGGACAGATCGCCGTCGCCAGGGAGCAGGCGTCGCTCGTGCGCGAGGCGCTCCGCAAGCTCGAGGAGCCCTATCGCGAGACTGTGGCCCTGCGCTACTTCGCAGACCTGTCGGTGCCCGAGATCGCCGCTGCGTGCGACCGCCCGCAGGGCACGGTCAAGACGCACCTCCACCGCGGGCTGCTGCGCCTGCGCGAGCGGCTCGTCGCCGCGGGGGGCGGGCGATGAACCCACCCGATGCGTTCGACCCGGCCGAGGTTGCCGCGATCCGCGCCACTGCGGACGCGCTCGAGGCGTATGCACGGGCAACCGATGTGGCGCCCCGCCCGGGGGCCGCCGCGAACATCCTTGCGGCGATCGCCGCCGAGCCGACACCGGCGCCCCTCGTCGCGATGGCCTCGTCCGTCCGCGCGCGACGCCCTGCGCGCATTGCCGCGGCGCTGCGCGACGCCTGGCGCGTCGCGTGGAGCGGACCTCGTCCCGTGGGCATCCGACTCTCGTCGGCGCTCGTGGTGCTGCTCCTGGTGGCAGTCGTTGCCTCCGGCGGCGGCATGGCCGCTGCGGCGGCGTGGAGTGCGCTCCAGCCGGGCCCCAGCACGCCGCCGACCCCGACCCAGCTCCCGATCGTCGTGCCGCCGGCCAACCCGAGCCCCTCGGTCGAGCCGACGCCCAGCGCCGTGCCGACCAATCCCACGGCAACCTCGGGGCCGAGCCTGTCGCGCTCGCCGATGTCCACGCCCCAGATGACCCCGATGCCCACGCCGCACCCGACGTCGATGCAAGCGCCGGGCCCGACGACGATGCCCATGCCGACATCGACCCTCGTGCCCATGCCGACCCACCAGGGGCAATCGCCGATGCCCTCGCACGGGCCTGCGCCCACGCACGGAGGCATGCGGCCATGATCCGGGTGGCCCGACCGCTCCTCGCTCGGCCTACCATGGGCAGATGGAAGCCACGCCCGCGCCCGTCATGTCCTTCGCCGGCCTCGATGAAGCCGAATCGGCGCTCGACTGGATCGGGCTGGACTTCCGGGAGACTGACGGCGCCTTCGAGGGTGTCCTGACCGCGGACGAGCGCACGCTGCTCGACGAGGTCGACGACGATCCAGAGACGCCGGGGCCAGTGCGTGAGCTCGCTGCCGCCCTCCGCCAACTGCTCGACGCGGCCGATCCCGATCCGCAGATCGCCTGGCTCGTCACGTTCGCGCCCTGACGCCCCCCGCTCGGGGGGCTGGCGGCCCCATGCCCGGCGGTGGACCATGTTGCCCGACGGCATCGGCGGCGCCCCGCCTTGTCGACGCGGCCATCTTGACCCCATCGGCCTGCCCACGATCCTGGTCGTGGATGACGAGGCCGTCCTGCGTCGGGTGGCCGAGCGCACGCTCAGCGCCCGCGGCTACAACGTGCTCCTGGCTTCGTCAGGCGAGGAGGCACTCACCATCGCGTCGGCGCACGACGGCCGGATCGACGTGCTGTTCTCGGACGTTGTGATGCCCGGCCTCCGGGGACCCGGGCTGGCCGCCGCGCTCCAGCGGAGCAGACCGGACATGCGGGTGCTGCTGACGTCGGGCTACGCCGAGGACGTGGTCGGGCGGCTGAGCATCGCGTCGGCCGCCGGCCAGTTCCTCGCCAAGCCGTATACGCCCTCGATGCTCGCAGCGGCGGTTGCGCGGCTGCTCGAGGCCGACGAGGGCTAGGCGAACGCGCCCGCGCCGGGATCGCGACGCCGGCGCGGGCGTTGCCGAGCCGGCGTCCTCGTGTTGCGGCGCCGCCCGCGCTGGGCTGCCGCCGGTGTGTGGCGGGCCAGCGTCCCGATCCGCTGGTCCCTCGCCGGCTGAGTCGCGTCGGGGTCGGGAGCGCCCCCCGCGCGCACGGGCCGCGCCGCGGACCCCCGGTCCGGGCCGGCGTCCGCGCACGTTGCCGCGCGTGGTGATCCCAGCGCGACTCAGCCGCCGGCGCGTGGCGGGGGTCCCGGGCGGCAACCGGCGGGCGAATGCACAGACGGGACGCTAGACGGCCAGCGTCGCCACCAGTTCGTCCCCGTGGTCTTCGAATGTGAAGCCCTCGTCCGCGAGGAGCTCGCGCATGCCGGCGTTGTCGGACGCCAGCTCCGAGATCACGTGGTCGACGCCCTCGCCCTGCGCGACCCGCACCGCGCTCCGCACCAGGTGCGCGCCGACCCCCTGCCGCTGCCAGGCGTCGGCGACCGTGAGCGTGAGCATCCGGTCGTTCGTCGCGTGGATGCGCGAGAGCCGGGCGACGCCGGCGATCTCGGTGGCGCCGCCGAGGACGGGCGCCTCGGCCACGAGCGCGAACTCGCGGTCGTAGTCGACGAAGCAGATCCGCGCGAGCCGCTCATGCGCCGTCCGCTCGGAGAGCGGGCGGTCCTTGCGGTAGCGGGCGCGGACGGTCCGCTTCGAGAGACGGGCGTGGAACGTTGCCATCGCCGGCTCGTCCTCGGGCCGGATCGGCCGGATCACGATCGCGGCGCCGTCGTCGGTGGCCGCCGGACGCTCGTACTCGTGCGGGTACGGGCGGATCGCCAGCCGCGGCAGCTCCGCGTCCGAGAGCGACAACGGGTGCAGGACCACGCGCGCATCGAGCGCGATGACGCGCTCCGGCGAGGCGAGGAGCGGGTTGATGTCGATCTCGGCGATCCGAGGCTGCTCGGCCACGAGCTCGCTGAACCGGACCAGCAGCGCGGCCAGCGCGTCCTCGTCGACCGGCTTGCGCCCGCGGACGCCCTTGAGCGCTTGGCTGATCCTCGTCTCGTGGATCAGCTTGCAGGCGAGGTTGGTGTTGAGCGGCGGCAGTGCCAGCGCCCGGTCCTTGAACACCTCGACCAGCTGGCCGCCCATGCCGAACAGCAGCACGGGGCCGAACTGCGGGTCGGGCGAGGACCCGACGATCAGCTCGTAGCCGGACCAGTTGATCATCGGCTGGATCGTCACGCCCTCGAAGTGCTCGGGGCCGACCTTCTCGGCCACGGACTTCTGGATCCGGTCGAAGGCCTCGCGGACCGCGTCGGAGTTGCGCAGGTTGAGGGCGACGCCGCCGACATCGGTCTTGTGGGTGACCGTGCGCGACAGGAGTTTGGCCACCACCGGGTAGCCGATCTGGGCCGCGGCGCTGACCGCCTGGTCGGGCGTCGTGGCGATCTCGGTGTCGGCGATCGGGATGCCGTAGGCGGCGAGGACCTTCTTGCTCTCGTACTCGGTGAGCAGCGTCCGGCCCTCGGCAGAGACGTCCGCGATGATCTGATCCGCCTCCTCGCGGAACTCGCCGCGCTCGGGCGCGACGGGCAGGCGCGGGGTCTCGTAGAGGCTGTGCAGGTTCTCGGCGTAGCGCCACAGGTGGTTGAACAGCTGGCAGGCGGTGTCCGGGTAGGCGAAGGTGGGGATCCCGGCCTCGCGCAGGACCCGGGCGCCCTCCTCCACCTCGGCGCCGCCCATCCAGGACGCGAGCACCGGCTTGCCCTCGATGTGGGCGTGCATGACGAGCGCCTTCGCGGTCGCGGTCGGGTCGGTCATCGCCTGGGGCGTGAGGACGACGAGCAGGCCATCGGTCTCGGGGTCGGCAGCGGCGATCTCGAGCGCCTTCGCGTAGCGCTCCGGCGGCGCGTCGCCGATGATGTCGATGGGGTTGTTGTGGCTCCACACGGCGGGCAGCACCGCGTTGAGTGACGCCATCGTGGCCGCGGTGATGTCCGAGAGCTCGCCGCCGCCCCCGATCAGGGCGTCCGTCGCCAGGACGCCGGGGCCGCCGGCGTTGGTGACGATCGACAGGCGCCGGCCCTTCGGCCGCGGCTGCTTGGCCAGGATCTCACTGATCTGGAACAGCTCGCTGATCTTCTCGACGCGCAGCACGCCCGCGCGGCGGAAGGCGGCGTCGAGGACGTCGTCCGAGCCGGTGAGCGAGCCCGTGTGCGAGGCCGCGGCCTTCGCCGCCTGGGCGGTCCGGCCGGGCTTGATCACGATGATCGGCTTGGTCAGGGCCACCTCGCGGGCGGCGGACAGGAAGGCCCGCGCGTCGCCGATGGTCTCCATGTAGATGACGATCGAATCGGTGTTGGGGTCGTCGCCGAGGTAGTCGATCGCGTCGCCCCAGCCCACGTCGAGCATCGACCCGAGCGAGATGATGGAGCTGAAGCCGACGTCCTCGTGGGCCGCCCAGTCGAGGATGGCGGTGAGCAGAGCGCCCGACTGGCTGATGAAGCCGACGCGGCCCGGGTTGGCGATCCCGGCCGCGAACGTGGCGTTCATCCGGTCGATCGGGTTCATGACGCCCAGGCAATTGGGCCCGATGACGCGAATGCCGTGCTTGCGGGCGACCTCGAGCACCTGGCGCTCGAGCTCCACGCCCTCGGGCCCGACCTCCTTGAACCCGGCGCTGATGATGATCACGCCCTTGATGCCCGCCTGGCCGCACTCCTCGACCAGGCCGGGGGCCGACTTGGCCGGGGTCACGATGACCGCCAGGTCCACGGTCTCGCCGATCGCGCTGATGCTCGGGTAGGCCTTGACCCCGAGGATCGCCGGACGGGCGGGGTTGACCGGGTAGACGGTCCCGCCGAACGGCGACGAGAGCAGGTTCCAGAGGATGGTGCGGCCGACCGAGCCCTCCTTCTCCGTCGCGCCCACCACAGCGATGGAGTGGGGGTGGAAGATCGCGTCAAGCGGGTGGCGTTCCCGAAGGGATCCGGCCGCGGGGGCCGGCGTGTCGAGCGTGGTGGTCATCGGTGCCTCGGTGTGCTGGGGCGTGTCGGGACGCGAAGCGGCGGATCTTGCCGTCCGATGGCCGTAGGTTGCACCTCTGGCCCTGTCGGTGACAGGGGCCACGTGGCGCACGTGCCGGTCGGGCGGGGCGATTTGGAGGGGACCCTTGGCCCCGCCCGTCCGGGCCGGTCGGCGCGCTCGGCCTCTTGTCGCGGAGGCTCTAGACTCTGTGCCGAAGCCGTCACGTCCAGAGCCGCCACAGGTCAGCCTCCAGATGTCCAGCATCGTCGCCCGCACCAGTCGCCTCCGCCCCGGCTGGACCTTCGCCGCCCTCGACCTCGTGGGCCTTGCGATGGCCGTCTGGCTGTTCTCGCTCGACGCCCAGGACAAGATCCCCGTCCCGCAGTTCGGCATCGTCCTCGCGCTGCTGCTCGTGGCGCTGGCCGCCGGCTGGGCGGTCACCGACCGCGACGTGCTCGCTGACGTGCACTACGCGGGCGCACTCGCCGGCCTGGTGTTCGGCGTCGTGTTCCAGGTGTACTCGCAGACGGCCGACACGCTCGTCCCGGTCATCGTGTGGTGCGCCGCCATGCTGGTCCTGCTGGTCCAGACGCATCGCCTCAGGACGATCCACCCGGGGCTGATCCTCGCGAGCCTCGACGTGGTGGGCCTGCTGATCGCCAGCTACCTCTCGTACGTGGAGCTGGGCGGCGGCACGCCGTCGTGCGGGGTCCTGCACGGCTGCGAGGCCGTGGCCCTGTCCAAGTACGCGAAGATCGGCCCCGTCCCGGTGGCCGTGTTCGGGGTGTTCCTGTCGCTGATCCTGCTGTCGCTCGCGATCGCGTGGATCCGGAGCAACAACCCCAGCCTGCTCGACCTGCACTACGGGCTGTCGCTGGTGGGCGTGATCTTCGAGATCTACTTCATCAGCGTGCAGGCGTTCATCCTCCACGCGGTCTGCATCTGGTGCGCCTCGTACGGGCTCTCGCTGATCGCCCGGTTCCTGGTGGCACTTGTGATCTGGGTCCGGGCAGGGCGATTCCAGGCGCACTTCGGCCGTCGAGCGCTCGAGTAGGTCCTGCGGCCACAGGCGAACCGCGCCCGCCGGCCCGCCGGGCGTCCGCGACCCAGGCCCGGGCCGCAGACGAGGCAGCCGAGGGGACCGGGGTGTGCCGCTAATGGCGAGGCGGTCCGGCGTCGATCCGGGCGCTCAGCGTGTCGAGGTCCGCGTGCTCCCAGTCGGCCTCGATCCACCACGTCGCCCCGGCCTCGGCGACCGCTCGCGTGATCGAGGCCGCGCCGGCGGGATCGGCTCCGGGGGTCACGCCGTCCACGACCACCTCGTACGGCCGCTCGAGGATCGGGCTCGGGTTGGCGCCGGCCCCGACAACCAGCCGCTTGGCCGCGATCCAGGCCGTGACCTCGCGCAGCACCGCCGGGTTGGCGGCGGGGCCGTCGGGCGCCTGCACCACGACCCCGTCCCACGCGAGCGCGCGGTGCATCGACTTCGCGTGCGGCCAGGCGCCGACCGGCCACACGGGGATCCGGGGCTGCTGCACCCGTGGCGGCCGCAGCGTCATCGCGCCGAACTGGTAGTGCTCGCCGGTGAACGCGAACGGATCGCCGCCCGAGAGCCCCTCGATGATCGCCAGCGTCTCGTCAAGCCGCGCTGCCCGCTCGCGCGCCGCCACGGGCTCGCCGACATTGCCGAACCCTGCGTCGTCGAGCGTGCCCAGGCCCACGGGCAGGACCAGCCGGCCGCCAGAGAGGCGGTCGATCGTCACCGCGGCCTTCGCGAACAGCCAGGGCCGGCGCCGGGCCGGCGCGAACACCATCGCCCCGAGGGTGACCCGCTCGGTCCGAAGTGCCATCGCCGCCAGGACGATCCACGGATCGTCCAGCTCCATGGAGCCGATCGCGACCGCGTCGAACGTGAACACCCCGTCCCAGCCGGCCGCCTCGGCCGCAGCGGCGAGGTCGCCCGCCGCCCGCGCTTCGCCGACGCTGAGCACGATCCCGTAGCGCATGCGGCATCCTCGCACGAAGCCGGCCGCGGCATCTTCGGCCCCCCGCCCGCCCGAGGTGTCCCGCTCCGTGCCGTCCGGCCCGACAACTTCGGGACGGCCGGGCGGAGGGGATCGGCCGCCGAGCATGCGAGACTGCCCGCGGCTCGCCGATGGCGGCGCGGCGCCCTCGGAATCGTGTCCGAAGCCGTCGGGCCGCCTGTGCGTCCCCGGCAGCGCCGTCCGGAGATCGCCGCGGGACCGTGCAACTCGCCCGGAGGCAGAACACCATGACGCGCGTGATCGGGCCCCTTGTCGCCCCCCAACCTCGTCGTCGCCGTGCCGGCGTTCGGGCGAACTGACGCGTGAGCCAGCCCCCCGCCCCGACGCCGCTCGACCCGTTCCGCCCGCCCGCCGCGATCGACGCGGGCACGTCGGCGAACGCGGTTGTCGATGACCTCCCCGCGACGTCCAGCCGCCCCGTCCGCGTCATCGTCAGCGTTGCCCTCCTCGCCGTGGCCGCCTCGTTCCTGGTCCTGGTGGGCTGGGCTGCAACCGCCCCGAGGCCCATCGCCCTGGCTCCGAGCCTCCGGGCGGCCCAGCCCGCGCCGGCCCTCCTGCTCACCGACCAGGACGGTCGCCCGTTCAGCCTGACCGACTTCCGCGGCCGGCCCGTTCTCGTGTTCTTCGGCTACACCCACTGCCCGGACGTGTGCCCCGCGACCATCGGCACCGTCAACGAGGCGCTCGCGAAGGTTGGCCCGGGCGTGCGGGTCGTGTTCGTCTCGATCGACCCCGAGCGCGACACCGTGGCCGCGATGAAGGCGTACCTGAAGTACCTGCCCAGCGCCTACACGGGTCTCACCGGGACGTCCTCGGAGGTGCGCGCGAACGCCGACGCCTGGCACGTGCAGTACGCCAAGCAGCTGAACACGACCGGCGCCTACGCCATGGCCCACACCGCGGACCTGTTCCTCGTGGACGCGCAGGGCCGCATCCGGACGACCTTCCCGTTCAGTACGAAGTCGGAGCCGATCGCCGAAGCGCTCTCCGGCCTGCTGGCGGAGACGCCGCCTCCGAGCGATGCGCCGGCAACGCCGCCGGTCGCGTTCGCTTCGCCCTCGGGGGCATCGGGGTCGGCGGCTTCGGCCTCGCCCGCCTCGCCGGTCGCGGCCTCGCCCATCGCGCCGTCGTCCCAGCCCGCCACCGGCACCGCGCTCGTGCCGCTCGTCGTCTCGTCGGAGATCTGGGCCGGCGGACCCGACCCGGTCATCCTCACCGTCACCGACACCCGCGGCGTTCCCATCGACGCCACGACGCCCATCGACGTCACGGTCACCGGCGCCGGGAACGCCGCCGCCGGCTCGCCCGTGCACGCCGTCGCGGTCCAGCCCTGGGGCGAGAAGACCGTCTACTTCGTCGCGACGGTCACCATCCCCTCGCCGGGCGGGTGGCGGCTGGTGCTGTCGACGTCGTCCGGGGCGAGCGGCTCGGTTGACGTGACCGCGCTCGACCAGGGCGCCACGACCCCGCTGGGCGGGCAGGCGCCCAACATCCACACGCCAACCCTGAGCGATGTGGGCGGCCTCGTCCGGGCCGTGACCACCCAGCCGAACCCCGACCTGCGGCTGTCGCAGACGTCCACCTCGGACGCGCGGGTGCAGGGCAGGCCGTACGTGATCGTCATCGACTCGACGCGGTTCCGGGTGTCGCCGCTGTGCGGGCGGGCGGTCGTGATGGTCCGCTACCTGCTCGACCGCTGGCAGGACCAGGTGGCGTTCATCCACCTCGAGCCGTTCGTGTACACGATCGTCACCGAGGAGCCCGTGCTGTCGGGCGACATCGCGGACCCGCCGCTCAACCAGTGGGCCGCCGCATGGGGCCTGGGCCCGGAGCCGTGGCCCGCGAACACGGTGCCGTGGGCGTTCGTCGTGGACGGCCAGGGCGTGGTGCGGGCGAAGTACACCGGGATCATCGGCAGCGCGGACCTCGACGTCATCATCTCGATGATCGAGAGCAACGGGGTGGTCGCCGGGCAGCTGATCGAGCGCACCGTTCCTCGGGTCGCCGCATGCGCTACCGTCGCGGGATGATCCCCCGACAGCCCGGCCGTCCCCTCGGGGTCGGCGTCCAGCTTCCCGAGGTGGAGCGCGAGGTCCGCTGGCCGGAGCTCCGCGCGATCGCCCGCACGGCCGAGCAGGCCGGCTTCGACTCGGTCTGGGCCGGCGACCACCTGCTGTACCGCTACCTCGACGGGTCCACCCGCGGGCCGTGGGAGGCGTGGACGACTCTCGCTGGGCTGGCCGAGGCGACCGAGCGGGTGACGATCGGGCCGCTCGTCGCGTCGACCGCGTTCCACGAGCCGTTCATGCTCGCGAAGCTGGCCGCGGCCGTGGACGAGATCTCCGGCGGGCGGCTGGTGCTGGGCATGGGCGCGGGCTGGAACGACGTCGAGTTCGCCGCCCTGGGCGTCCCGTTCGACCACCGCATCTCGCGGTTCGAGGAGGCGTTCACGATCGTCCGGACGCTGCTGGCCGACGGCGCGATCGACTTCCAGGGCGAGTTCTACACGGCCCGCGACGCCGAGCTCCTGCCCCGTCCGGCGCGGCTCGGCGGCCCGCCGCTGCTCGTCGGGTCCATCGGCCCGCGGATGCTCGCGGCCACCCTGCCGCACGTCGCCGCGTGGAACGCGTGGTATGCGGACACGCGCAACACGCCCGCCGGCGTGCCGCGCCTTCGCGCGCTCGTGGACGAGGCCTGTACCGCGGTCGGGCGCGACCCGGCCGAGGTGGAGCGCACGGTGGCCGTCCAGGTACGGATGCCCGGCGGCACCGGCCGGATCATGGGCGACACCGACCCGCGCATGGCCGTCACCCCGCTCGCGGGCTCGCCGGAGGAGATAGCCGTCGGCCTGCGCGCCTACGCCGCCGAGGGCATCGGGCACGTGCAGCTTGTGGTGGACCCGATCACGGAGGCCTCGGTCGCGGGGCTGGCGCCCGTGCTGGAGCTGCTCGACCGGGGGTAGGCCGCCCGACGGACTTGGTGCGGCTCTCCGTGGCTCTGCCCGGCTCCACGTGCGGCGATGAGTCGCGGCCGACTCATTTTCGGCGGCCTCGAGCGTGCGCCGCCGCCCGAGACCCCGGTTCGGGGCGTGCCCCACGCACCAGCGCCGCGCCGGTGAGTCTGGCGCGACTCGCCGGCGCGACTGCGGGACTCCCCGCCGCGGCCACGCAGGAGTGTTCCGGCTCGTGCCGCTCTCCGTGCCGTGGCGCCGGCTGAGGCCCGTGAGAGGCCTCCGCGAGGCTGCCGCGAGCTCCCCTCGAACCGCCCTGTGGGACCCTGCCGCGGAGGGGATTGCCCGTGCTAGCATCCGCCGCCACCGTACGCATGCGGGGCCCTTCGATGCGGGAGAGGCATCGACCCGCAACACGCGCGAAGGAGCCTGCATGAACGAGGCGCGAACTCGCAGCGCCCGCGCGCACGAGGTCTCCGGTCTCGACAAGCGCATCATCGAGCAGCTCCAGGAGGACGGTCGCCGGCCCTTCACGCAGATTGCGACCGACCTCGGCGTCTCCGAGGCGGCGGTCCGTGCGCGGACCGGGCGGATGATCAGCCAGGGCATCCTCCAGGTGGTGGGCGTTACCGACCCGCTCAAGCTGGGCTTCCAGCAGATGGCGATGATCGGGGTCAAGGTCCAGGCGGACCGGCTGATCGAGGTGGCGGAGGAGATCGCGGCGTTCCCCGAGACCGACTACGTGGTGGTCACCGCCGGGACGTACGACATCCTGGTCGAGTGCGTGTCGGAGGACAACGACGCGCTGCTCGTGTTCCTGTCGAGCAAGCTGCGCAAGATCCCGGGCGTCCGCGAGACCGAGACGTTCGTCTACCTGCGGCTGCTCAAGCAGAGCTACCAGTGGGGGACCCGGTAGGCCGTGTCTGTGCTGCGCCCAGCCTCGACAGAGGGCCGTGAGGCGCCATCGGTGTAGCATCGGCTGGTGAGTGAGCAGCGCCCGTCCCCGCGCCACCCGATCTGCCCCGTCGGCCCCGCAGCGCACGCCCGTCGCGCCGCCTCGAGCGTCACGCGCGCCGACTCGAGCGCGCCGCGCGTCGTCCTCCGCGCTGCGAGCGCGGCAGCGGAGGTCGCAGCGACCGGGGCCCGGGTCCGCTAGGAGCACGCTCATCGCCACGCTCGCCGCCCGCCGTCCCGCCGCCCGCCCGATCGCCGGGCTCCCGTCCCGCCTGGGGAACGCGGTCTGGGGGCTGCTCACCTCAGTCGACTTCGCGGTCCTCCAGATCGTCGTGCTCGCGCTGTTCGCGGTCGTGGGCATGACGCTCAAGCAGCTGCCCAGCTTCGCGTTCCGCTCGGCGACCGACTACGCCAACGAGATGGGCAAGCTCCACACGCAGTACGACCCGGTGCTGGGCGTGGGCGTCGTGAACCTGCTGGAGCGCCTCCAGCTGTTCCACGTGTTCACCTCGACCTGGTTCAGCGTGGGGCTCGTGGTGCTGATCCTCTCGATCGTCGCCTGCACCATCGACCGCACACCGCGCCTGTGGCGCGCCAGCGCCGACATCCGGGTCGTCCAGCCCGAGCCGTTCTTCGACCAGCGCCTGCCGGACCGCGCGTCGCTCGGGGGCGTGGACGCGGCCGCCGTGGCGCAGACGCTGCGCCGGCACCGGTACGCCGTCCGCCAGACGGAGGTCGACGGCGTCACCTACCTCTACGGCGACCGGAACCGGTGGGTGAAGATGGCGACACTGCTCACGCACACCGGCCTCGTGCTGTTCCTGCTGGCCGCCGCGGCGACGAGCGCGCTCGGCGATGAGCAGCCGATGGTCGTCGCCAACGGCGATTCGCTGACCGTCCAGCCCATCGGCACCCCGGGCCTGCTGCTGGTCAAGAACCTCGGCTTCTCCGCGCCCGGGCTCGACACCGGGCACCCCACCGACTACACGACCCACCTCGCCGTGTTCCAGAACGGCAAGCAGATTGCCGACAAGGTGATCCGCGTGAACGACCCCCTCACGGCGGCGGGCTACACGTTCCACCAGAACGGCTTCGGCCCAGCGCCCGTCATCATCGTCCGCGACGCCTCGGGCCAGCCGCTGTGGACCGGCGCCGTGCCGATGACCGACCAGGCTGCGGGCCTGCCCTTCGCCCAGTTCGCCGTGCCCGGCCGCGACGTGGCGCTCCAGATGGTCCTCCAGAAGGACGGCAGCGGCACCGGGATCCTGCTCATCGTGCCGTTCCGGGGCGTCGTCAACAACGACGGCTCCACGTCCGCAGTGGGTCTGGGCCCGCTGGCCCTGGCGCAGGGCGAGTCCGGCGTGGCGGTCGGCACCGACTTCTCGGTCGAGTTCACGGGCGTCTCGCAGTACACCCTGCTGATCGCGAAGAAGGACCCCGGGGCCGACCTCGCGTGGGCGGCGTTCGGCTTCCTGATCGTGGGCCTGCTGATCACGTTCTGGATGCCGCGGCGGCGGATCTGGGGCCGGCTGGGGGCCGACGGGCGACTGGCGCTGGTCGTGAAGGCCGACCGGTACGTCGACGTGGGACGGGAGTTCGGGCGGTTCCTCGGCGACCTGGTGGCCGCCCGCAGCCCCGCCGAGCCGCCGGCCTGAGCCCGCCCGGTCGTCGCCCTCGGACGTCGCGAACTGGTCACCCGGCCATTCCCCATTCGCAACCGCACTCCACGCGTCTGCCGGCTGAGGACGGTCTAGACTCCGAGCAAGCACGCGGCCGGCGGGGCCATCGGCCACCGGGATGCGACTGGCCAGGGAGGCTCCTCGGCGTGACGAACGGGATGGACGGACTCGACCCCAAGGCGCAGATCGAGGCGGCTCAGGCGCGCGGCATCCGCTTCGTCCAGCTCCAGTTCAGCGACATCCTCGGCCTCGTCAAGGCGGTCACGATCCCGATCGGCAGGCTCGAGGACGCGGTCCTCCACGGGACCTGGTTCGACGGCAGCTCGGTCGAGGGCTTCACGCGCATCGCGGAATCGGACCAGTACCTCGCGCCCGACATGGCCACGTTCAACGAGATCCCGTGGCAGCCGGGTTCGGGGCCCCGCGGCACCGCCCGCGTGATCTGCGACGTCCACACGCCCCGCGGCGAGCACTTCGCCGGCGACCCGCGCTACGTCCTGCGCCGGCAGGTGGAGCGGGCGCGAGCGATGGGGTACATCGTGAACACCGGCCCCGAGCTCGAGTTCTTCCTCCTTCGACGCGGCGAGGACGGCTCGATCCAGCCCCTGCCCCACGACCAGGCCGGCTACTTCGACTACTCGACCGACCTCGCACAGGAGGTCCGCCAGGACATGGTCGACGCGCTCGAGGCCTTCGGCATCCGGGTCGAGGCCGCCCACCACGAGGTCGCGGCCGGCCAGCACGAGATCGACTTCGAGTACGCCGACGCGCTCAAGACCGCCGACAACGCGGTGACCTTCAAGTTCGCGCTCAAGGCGATCGCCCAGCAGCACGGCCTGTACGCGACGTTCATGCCCAAGCCGATCCACGGCATCAACGGCTCGGGCATGCACACGCACCAGAGCCTGTACTCGATCGAGGAGGGCCGCAACGCCTTCGCCGATCCGTCGGCGCCCTACGGCCTGTCGGACCTCGCGAAGTCGTACATGGCGGGGATCCTCGCGCACGCCCGCGGCATGTCCGCCATCCTGGCGCCGCTCGTGAACTCCTACAAGCGGCTCGTCCCTGGGTACGAGGCGCCGACGTACATCACCTGGGGCCGCACCAACCGCTCAGCGCTCATCCGCGTGCCGATGATCTCGCCCGGCAAGTCCATCGAGGGCACGCGGGCCGAGGTGCGCTGTCCCGACCCGTCCTCGAACACGTACCTCGCGTTCGCGGCGATGATCGCGGCCGGGCTCGACGGCGTGGAGCGGGGGCTGGAGATCTCCGAGCCGATCGAGGAGTCGCTGTTCGAGATGGACGCCTCGCGGATCGCGGAGAAGGGCATCCGCGAACTGCCCGGTACGCTGGGCGAGGCGATCGACGAACTCGAGAGCGACCCGGTGATCGGCGAGGCGCTCGGCGACCACGTGCTCACGCACTACGTCGCCGCGAAGCGCGCGGAGTGGGACGAGTACCGGACGCAGGTCACCGGCTGGGAGATCGACCGCTACCTCGAGGCCTACTAGCCTCCGCGCCGCGGCGCGACGTTGCCGGGCGAACGCTCGCCGGACTGCCAGCCCGCCTCGCATCGGCCGGCAGGCGCTGTGGACGAAAATACATTCGCGGGTGCGACATTCGTCCATATTCGAACCGTCGGCGGCGGGGTAGGCTGAGCGCACCCGCCGGGGGGCGGGAGATGATCCGTGAGGCGCCGGGGGGTTGGCGCCCGCTCCATCGGGGAGAAGCAGTCGAGCCTACCGTCACCCGCGGTGGGCTCGAATGCTGTCCGGGCCCAGACATTCCGCGATGCGCGTCGGCCGATGACCACACCGAGGCCGTGATTGGCCTGTCATGCCATGGATTCCGGGAGCGGCCGTCGATTCGTGGCCCTGCAGGCGACGAATCGGCCTGATTCCGCCGCCTCGGCCGGCTCTCCACGTCGATCCGCGGCCTCCCAGGCCAACATTGGACCGCGTCCCGTGGATTCCATGGTCTGCCATGCCAGCCTCCGTCCGCGATTCGGCCGGCCGTCGGCCATGCGGTATCATCTCCCAGCCCTACACGGGCATTGCGGTCGGGGCGTGGCGCAGCTTGGTAGCGCGCATCGTTCGGGACGATGAGGTCGGAGGTTCAAATCCTCTCGCCCCGACCATACCGACCTCTGCGGTCGGAAGCAGTCAGGACTGCGTCTCCCCACACCTCGCGCCAGCCGTGCGCCACGGCCTCCGGCGTCGGGTGGATGACCGCCTCCCTCGCACCCAGCACCTCGATGCGCTCGAACATGGCCTCGGCGAGGTTCCTGTGCCGCTCGGAGGCCGTCTCGCGCCACAGGCGCGGCAGGTCGGCGAGGTAGGCGAGCGTCGCCGCCGGGTCCACCGGCCTGGCGGTTGACTTGGCGTCCGCCTCCTCGGCGTCGAGGCGGGCCATCGCCGACTCGAGGGCCATCGGGTCGCGGTCCCGCACGTAGCGCGCGAGAGCGCCCTCCCGCGCCTGTGCGATCCGCGCCAGCGCGAGCGAGTCGGCCGCCCCGGCGCGCTCCTCCAGCAGGCCGGCCACCGACGACCGCACCCCTGCCCCGGCGGCCACGTGCGCCAGCACGGCGGGCACGATGCCGTCGTACGTGTCGGCCGGGTAGCTGTGCCCGTTCACGCGGACCATGGGGAACGCCGGGGGCGGGCCGTCGGGCCGCGCGGCCAGGAACGCCTCGCAGGGGTCGACGTGGCGGTACCGGCCGCCGTGGCCGGTCAGCCGGCGCCCGCACGCCGCGCAGAACAGCAGCCCCGCGAGCGCGTACTCGCGGCGGTTGACCGGGTAGCCCGGGTGGCGGCGTTTGAACCGGCCGCGGACGAGCTGGACTGCGTCCCACAGCTCCGGGTCGACGGCCGCGCCCGTCGCCGCGGGCTCGCCGCGGTGGAGCCGGCCGCGGTAGACCGGGTTGGTGAGCACCTCGCGGAGGTGCGTCAGCCGCAGGCCGACACGGACGGCGACCTCGCGGTCGAGCATCCCCGACGCGCTGAGCTCGTAGGCCTGACGGACCACGGCCATGCGCCCATCGTCGACGACCATCACGGGCGGGCGGCCCTCGCGCCGGAACCCGTACGGCGGGCGGTTGCCGCCCGGCGTGCCCAGCCGTCGGCGCTTCGCCTCGTAGCCCTCGCGCACCCGGCGAGACAGGCGGCGGCTGTACGACTCGGCCTCGACGACCTCGCGCGCCCAGGCGTCCCAGGCGCCGTCGTCGCTGGACAGGATCCGCTCGTCCGCGAACAGGATCGCGGCGCCGGCGGCGTGGAACGCGCGGCGGGCGTCGACGTGGGCCTCAAGCGACCGGGCGAAGCGGCTGGCGTAGCCGACCACCAGGACGTCGAACGAGTCGCCCGCCCGGCTCAGCATGTCGCCCCAGGCAGGGTGCGCGGCGATCCGCCAGCCGGAGTGGGCAACGGTCCACTCGACGCCGGCGTCGACGAGGCCGTACCGCTCGACCGCGCGCGCAACCTGCTCGCGCTGCGCGTCGGGGCCGAAGTTGTCGTACTGGCCGGCGGTCGACTCGCGGACCCAGGTGGCGGCGCGGAGGCCGCGGAGCGCGTCGATGGTGCGGGGCAAGGTCTTCATGGCAGCGTCAACACTCCCGTGACCTCGCAGGGCCGCCAGTCTACCGCTCCGGGGCGGGGCGGCCCCGGGCGGCGGACTCGACCGCGTTGGCGAGAGCGACACACAGGCGGCAGCGGCACGGTCGGGGGCGGTCCGGAGCACTGGGCCGGCGCGCGCGGCCGGCGCGACGCACCGCCGGGCCCCCATGTCCCAGGGAGGGCGCCGGCCGTCCCGCCGCGTCCGCCGGCGTCGAGGCGGAGCGAGCCGCGCGCCGGCGGCGCGCCGGTCTTATCGCGGTCACGATAAGCCTGTTAGCGCTGCGCGGCGCGCGAGGTAACCCGCGAACAGCGGCAGGGCGAAGTCGTACGTCGCGCGCGTCGGCCGGTACACGAGCCCCTTGTCGATCAGCCTGCGCAGGCCGACGGCCGCGTTGACGCCCACGCCGGCCTCGCCGGCGACGCGCGCGAGGGTGGCCCGCCCGCCCGCGCGGGCCATCGCGAGGAGCAGCGCCTGCTCGGTCGGCGCCGCCCCCTCGAACCGGTCTTCGAAGAAGGCGAGGTCGAGCTCGTGGAGCAGCGCCGCCTCGACGCGCTCGAAGTCGGACAGCTCGAGGTGGGGGAGGCCGACCCGGCTGCAGGCGAACGCCCCCGCGAACTGGAGGAAGTACGGGTAGCCCGCCGTCTGCGCCACGATGTGCTCGATGAGGCCGCGCGAGAAGGTGCGGCCGCCGCCCGTGAGCGGGACGGCGAGGGCGTCGGCGGCCGCATCCGGGGGGAGGTTGCCGACGACGACGTGCCGGAACATTCGCTCCGAGTACGTGCGCGCACGCTTGAGGTTGAGGCTCAGCGTCGGCAGGCCGCTCAGCACGACGCGGACGCGCGGCCCCCGGCGCTGCGTCCGGCCCAAGGCGGCGAGCAGCGCCGAGAGCGGGTAGCGCTCGCGCTGGCGGTCGTCGGCGAGCAGGTGCGCCTCGTCGAGGAGCAGGATGGCGCCGCGGCGATCGCTGCGCTCGATGGCGCCGGCGAGCGAGGAGAGCGCCGCGGCCAGGGTGTCCGCGGGCGCCTGGTCGCTGGCCTCGTACGACGGCTCGACGCTGACCCCGCCCACGGTGACGCGGCGCGGTCGCAGGAAGCGCGCGCCCCGCCCGAGCGCCTGGCCGACGCCGGCGAGGGCGTCGGCGCGGCCCTCGAGCGCGCGGCAGTCGGCGTCGATCGCCTCGGCCAGCCGCGCGTCGTCGCGGTGCCGGTCGCTAAGCTCGCGCTCCAGCGTGAGCCACCCGGAGCGCTCCGCGCGCTGGACGATCTCGCCCAGGAGGACCGTCTTGCCGGTGCCGCGGAGGCCAGTCAGCGTCCAGTTGGCGTGCAGGGGCGGGTCCTCGAGCAGCCAGTCCTCGACATCGGCAAGCAGGGCATCGCGCCCCGAGAGGTACGGCGGCGGCACGCCGTTGCCTGGCCGGAACGGGTTGGGCAGCGGATTCGGCTGTCGGGCGAGGGAGGTACCGGTCATGACGGCTCGCACCTAGTCGTGTGGATGGTGCGGCCGGAGAGCGCCGCTGGCGCCTCCCCGGCCGATGTGTGCACCTACTGGGACCACACCCCTACTGCGCGCCCTCCGGGACGCGGAGCCGGGAGCGCGATCGCATCGCGCACCGGGCCGTGTCGAGGAAGACCTCGCTGTAGGGGACGCTGCCGGTCTCGAGGAGCTGCCAGAGGCAGCTGAGCATCGCGCTCGCGACCATGAGGTTCGTGGCCAGGAGCTGGGGCCGCCCGTCCAGGCGGGCGAGGCAGCCGTCCGCCCCGGGCCCCGGGTCGCCGTCCGCCTCGCCGATCTCCGGGTGGATCTCGACGAGGTGGCCGTCCACCGAGTACCCGTCGCGGCGGCGGACGAGCTGGACGTTGCCGTCCGTCTCGTCGTTGCCGCCGCTGATGAGCGTCGCGTCCGAGAGGGCCGCGACGCGCCGGTCGACCAGCGCCCGCGCCGGGTGGTTGTCGACCGCGAGGAGGACGACGTCCCCCTCCCGCACGACGTGCCCGACGTTGGCGCAGGTGACGAACTCCGGCACGACTTGGGCCGCCAGTCCGACCGATCGGGCGACCCGGGCCAAGGCCTCGGCCTTGTTCACGCCCATGTCGCCGACCGCGCAGGCCTGCCGGGACAGGTTCCCCGCCTCGAAGGCGTCGCCGTCGACGAGGACGAGGAGCGGGTGCGGCGGCTGGCGGCTCGCGAGGTACCGCGTGAGCGGCCCCGCGAGCTGGCTGCCGATGCCGCCGCAGCCGATGAGGACGACCCTGCTAGGCATGGGGGCCCTCCTCCGGCCCGTC
>JAJYMP010000116.1 GCA_021786915.1 Chloroflexota bacterium | reverse complement strand
ATGTGCATCTGGGGCGGCCGCGGGGCGCAGCTCCGTCTGCGGGTGGGGGACTCGCCGGCGGTCGGGCTGTTCGGCGAGAGCCCGTCGCGCCTCGTGTGCGAAGTCGTGCCCCGCCACGTGCCCGCGTTCGGCCTGCTGGCGCTCCACCACGGAATCCACACCGAAGCCCTGGGGGCCACCGGCGGGGCGAGGCTGGTCATCGAGCTCGCGGGCGAGGGCGCCACCGGTGCCGCCGAGGAGCGCGGCTCTCGGATCGCGGACGCCCTCGAGGCCGTTGTGGACGATCTCCGCCACGCGTGGGAGCACGGGCTGCCGCGCGCGCTCGGCTGGGAGGGGGACGACGACTCGGATGGAGCGGCCCTGCCGGGCCTGGAGGTTGTCGGCTGATGTGCGGTGTCGTCGGCGTCGTGCTCCCCGACCGCGGCCACGAGGCCGCGGCCGTCGCCGCCACAGCCCTGTTCGCGCTCCAGCACCGGGGGCAGGAGTCTGCGGGCGTGGGCGTCTCCGACCAGGGCCACCTCATGATCTACAAGGACCTGGGCATGGTGACCCAGGTCCTCGACGAGCGGCGCATCCCGTCGCTCACCGGCGACCTCGCCGTGGCGCACTGCCGGTACTCCACGACCGGCTCGACGGTGTGGGAGAACGCCCAGCCGACGCTCCGCCTGGGCCCCCGGCGGGCGATTGCGATCGGCCACAACGGGAACCTCGTCAACACCCGCGAGCTGCTCGCTCAGTTGGAGGGCGGCCGGACGCGCCTGCCGGCGACCACCGACACGGAGCTGCTGACCGCGCTCCTCGCCGACGAGCCTGCGGCCGACACGGTCGAGGCGCTCAAGCAGGTCCTGCCACGCGTCCGCGGCGCGTTCAGCCTGGTCGTGCTCGACGGCGAGCGCGTCATCGGCGTCCGCGATCCGCACGGGTTCCGCCCGCTCGCGCTCGGGCGCATCCCGAACACCGACGAGAGCGCCCCCGGCCTCTGGGGCGATGACACCGCGGGCTGGATCCTGGCCTCGGAGACCTGCGCGCTCGACACGGTCGGCGCCGAGTACGTCCGCGACGTGGAGCCGGGCGAGATCGTGGTGCTCCAGCCGGGCCGCGATCCGGTGTCGGTCCGCTACGCGAAGGCCGACCCCGCGATGTGCGTGTTCGAGCTCATCTACTTCGCTCGGCCGGATTCGTACCTCGAGGGCCGGAGCCTCTACGAGGCGCGGCGCCACATGGGCATGGAACTCGCCAAGGAGCACCCGGTCGAGGCCGATCTCGTGATGCCCGTCCCGGACACGGGGGGCCCGGCCGCCGCGGGCTACTCGGAGCAGTCGGGGATCCCGTACCGCGAGGGCTTCGTCCGCAACCGCTACAGCGGCCGGACGTTCATCCAGCCCTCCCAGGCCATGCGCCAGCGGGGCGTGAACGTCAAGCTCAGCCCGCTGCGCGAGACGATCCGCGGCCAGCGGCTGATCGTCGTGGACGACTCGATCGTCCGAGGCACCACCACGCGGCAGATCGTCGGCCTGCTCCGGCGCGCGGGGGCCGCAGAGGTCCACGTCCGGATCAGCGCCCCGCCGATCTACCACCCCTGCTTCTACGGCATCGACACGGCGGTCCCCAGGGAGCTGCTGGCGGCGACCCACTCGATCGAGGAGATCCGCGAGTTCATCGGCGCAGACTCGCTCGGCTACCTGTCGGTGCCCGGCGTGCTCAACGCGCTCGAGCTGCCGTACGAGCAGTTCTGCTTCGCCTGCTTCGACGGGCGGTATCCCGAACCGGTCCCGTACGACGTGGAGGCGCGCAAGTTCCTGCTCGAGGAGCCCATCGTGTCGCCTACGTCGAGCGGCTCGCTGGCGCCGCTCGCCGCCCACGCGCCCGATTCGCCGCCCGCGCCCGCGACCGCGGGATCCGGCCAGCGGTGAGCGGCCGGTGATCGGGAAGACGGCCGCCGACCGGAGCGCCTACGCGGCGTCCGGCGTGGACGTGGCGGCGGGTGACCGGGCGGTCGAGCTGATGCGCGCCTCGGTCGCGTCCACCATGCGCCCGGAGGTCCTCGGGGGGCTCGGCGGTTTCGGCGCCGCGTTCACGATCCCGGTGGGGTACCGCGAGCCCGTCATCGTCTCGTCCACCGACGGCGTGGGGACCAAGACCGCGATCGCCGCCGTGATGGGCCGGCTCGACACGATCGGCATCGACCTCGTGGCGATGTGCGCCGACGACGTCGTGTGCTCGGGCGCCGAGCCGGTCGCGTTCCTCGACTACATCGCGATCGGCAGGCTCGTGCCGGAGCGCGTGGCGTCGCTCGTGGCGGGGATCGCGGAGGGCTGCCGGCAGGCGGGAGCCGCACTGGTCGGCGGCGAGACGGCCGAGCACCCGGGCCTGATGGACCCCGACGAGTTCGACTTGGCCGGGTTCTGCACGGGAGTGGGGGAGCGCTCCAGGCTGCTCGACGGAACGGCGGCGCGGGCGGGCGACGCGATCGTCGGGCTCGCCGCGTCGGGACTCCACTCGAACGGCTACTCCCTGGTGCGCAAAGTCGTCCGCGACGGCGACCTCGTGCTCGACGCGCCGTTCGCGGAAGTGGCCTATCGCGCGGGCATCACCCTCGCGGGCGATGACGCCGCGCCCGGCCCGACCCTCGGCGAGGTCCTGCTGACGCCCACCCGCATCTACGCGCGGGACGTGCTCGCGATCCGCGAGGCGCTCGCGGCGGCCGGCCACGAGCTTCGCGGCGTCGCGCACATCACCGGCGGCGGCCTGCCCGGCAACGCCCCGCGCGCGCTGCCCGAGCACTTGGCGGCGCGCGTCGACCCGAGCGCCTGGCCGATGCCCGCGGAGATGCGGCTGCTCGGCGCGCTGGGCGGGATCGACGAGGTCCAGCTCCGGGCCACGTTCAACGGGGGGGTCGGGATGGTGCTGGTGGTTCCCGGGGCGGCAGCAGGGCCCACGGTCGAGCTGGCGACCGCCCGCGGGGTTCCCGCCTGGGTGATCGGCGACGTGGTCGAGGCGGCCGCCCTGGGCGGTCGACGGTACGCAGAGAAGGCGAGGGGCGCGTGAGCGGCAGGATCGCGGTCGGGGTCTCCGGGACGGGGTCGAACCTACAGGCGCTGGTGGCGGCGGCCGGCCGCGGCGAGCTGGGCGGCGAGGTCGGGCTGGTGTTCGCGGACCGCGCGTGCCCGGGTCTCGCCTGGGCCGCGGAGCAGGGCATCGAGACGATCCTGATCCCGGGCGGCGATGACGCGGTGCTCACGGAGACCCTCGCGGCGGTCGCTCCCGACGTGGTGGTGCTCGCCGGCTACCTGCGGCTGCTCGGCCCGAGCGTGCTGGCGGCCTTCGAGGGGCGGATCCTCAACGTGCACCCCGCGCTGCTGCCCTCGTTCCCGGGGCTCCACGGCGCGCGCGACGCGCTCGCGGCGGGTGTCGCCGTGACCGGCGTCACGGTGCACCTCGTGGACGCGACGCTCGATGGCGGTCCGATCGTGAGCCAGGAGGCCGTTCCGGTCCTGCCGGGCGACACGGAGGAGACGCTCCTCGCGCGGATCCACCCGGTCGAGCACCGGCTGCTGCCGCAGGCTGTGGCCGCGC
>JAJYMP010000667.1 GCA_021786915.1 Chloroflexota bacterium | reverse complement strand
CCAGAACCCGCTTCGGTCCAGCCTCGAGACGCTCCACCCCCATGATCTCGGCGCCGGTGAGGCCGATACCCGCCTGCTCGATGTCGGCGATCTCGTTGCGAACGCCCTGCGGATGCGGCCCGACCGGCTGATCGTCGGCGAGATCCGCCTGCCCAAGGAGGCGTTCTACACGCTCCAGGCGCTCCACACCGGCCACGATGGATCGGCCACGACGATCCATGCGAGCTCGGCCGAGGACGCCCTGTTCCGGCTCGAGCTCCTCGCCCGCCAGAGCATGCGCGACCTGACGGTGAGCGACCTGCGCAGCTACATCGCCCGGGTGTTCGATCTCGTCGTCGTCCTCCGGCGCCTGCGCTCGGGCCGGCGGGTCGTCCGCCAGCTGAGCGCGGTCGATGGCCTGACCGACGAGGGCCGCTATCGCCTCGTCGACGTGTTCCGGGCCGAGGCGACCGCGGGCGCGGACGAGATCCGGTTCGTGCGCGATCGCGACTGGACGCCCTCGGCGCGTCTGCTCACCCGGCTCGAGCTCGAGGGCGAACGATGGAGCTGATCGGTGCCACCGCGACCGGCGTCGCGGTGTTCGCCGCCTTGATGGCGATCCTGCCCTCGCGCGCCCAGCCGGCGCCGGGCCTCGGGCGCCGGGTCCGCGAGGCGTATGGCGAACGGATCGAGCGCGCCCGGACGCTCCTTGCTCGGGCGCGTCTGCTGATCTCGCCCCGGAGCTACCTCGCCCTCTCGCTCGTCGCCCCGGCCTCGTTCGGGCTCGCCGGCCTCGCGCTCTCGGTGCCGATGGCGATCCTCGGGCTCGTCGTCGGCGCGTTCGTGCCGCGCTGGTACGTCCGCTACCTCGTCGGCGCAGAAGCGCGCTCCGCCGCCGACGACGCACCGCGGGTCCTGCGGGCGATGGTCAACCGGGCGGCCGCCGGCGGCACGTATCCCGATCTGTTCGCGGCCGCCGCGGAAGCTGGCCGCCATCGCTGGGTGAAGGCCGACTTCGAGGAGATCCTCGGGCGCTACTACGCCAACGAGCCCCCGGCCGATGCCCTCGTCGACGTCCGCCGCCGCCAGGCGGGGCGGAACCTCGCGCTCGTCTACGACGCGCTCATCACGCTCACCCGAACCCACCAGCCGGTCTCGGCCGCCGCCGACGTCCTCGCGTCGCTCGGGGAGGCGGCCCGGGCCAATCAGTCGATCGCGCGATCTGCGGCGGCCGAGAGCCATGGCCTGCGACTCCAGGCCGCGATCCTCGCGATCGTCATCCCGGCGCTCTTTCTGTATCTCTCGCTCGCGAACGCCGAGCTCATCGGCCCGGTGATGTCGACCCCGATCGGGCGCTACCTCCTCCTGCCCGGCGCGGCGCTCCTGGAAGTCACCGGGATCGTCCTGTCCTGGCGGATCACGCGCCTCGAGGCGTAGGGCGATGGAGCTGCTCGGTGCCGCCGCCACCGCGCTCGCGGTCTTCGCTCTCCTCATGGCGATCTTCGGCGGCGCACTCGCCACGCCACGCCGACTCGACGCGATCCGGGCGGTCGCGCTCCCGCGCCACCGCTACGAGCGGCTCGTCAGCGCCGACCAGCCACTCTGGGAGCGACTCCTCGCCCCGGTTGCCGCGCGGCTGGCCGCGCGCGCGCCCGCGTTCGCCTCGCAGGTGAGTGCGCGCGACATCATCCGGGCCGGTCTCGACCCCGAACTGATCACGCCGGCCGAGATCTACGCGGCCAAGCTCGTCCTCGCCGCCGCGATGCTCGGAATCGGCGTTGCGCTCACGCCCCTGTTCGCGGGCGGCCTGCTCGTCGCCCTGCCGGCAGCGTTCCTGGGCTACGTCTTCCCGACCGAGTATCTCGGCGCCCGGGCACGAGCGCGCCAGGCGCAGATCGCGCGCGAGCTGCCGGACTTTCTCGCCCTCGTGCGGCCGCTCGCCGCGAAGCATGGACTCGAGCACGCCGCCGCCGACGTCTCGGACGCCCTCCATGAGGCGTCGGGCGGGACGAACCTCCTGGCCCGTCAGATCCGGAGTGCGGTGGCCGCCTATGGCACGGGAGCGGACCTGTACACGGCGCTGCGCGACATCGCCGCGGCCGCAGATATCGAGGCGCTCGACGAGCTCGCCGCCTCCCTCGCGCAATCGCGCAAGCTCGGCAAGGGGATCGCCGAGACGCTCACCGAGCACGAGCGCTCGCTCCGCGATGCCGAGCGGGACCGACTCCTGGGAGCCGCTTCGACCGTCCAGCCGAAGCTCGCGGCGATCCTGGCCGGTGTCTACCTGCCCGAGTTCATCGTGCTCGTCGTGCTGCCGCTCTTCCTGTCCACCCTTGGCCGGATCTAGCGTGGGAGGTTGCCATGAACCGACGTGACGTATCTCGGAAGCTCTGGCGGATGTGGGCGGTGTTCCGTGCGGACGAGCGGGGGCTGACCACGCTCGAGTATGTCATCGCCGCCGCGATCATCCTCGTCGTCCTCTCGGCGGCGATCCTCGCCTGGAACAACGGACTCGCGACGAAGATCGGCCAGCTCGTCGGTCAGCTGCTCGCCGGGCCATGAACCAGGCCGTGCGTTCGGGCGCACCGCAGCGCCGACGGGCCGGCGAGGCCGGCGTGGCGACCGTGGAGGCGGTCCTCGTCGTGCCGCTCGTCCTGATCCCAGTGCTGTTCGCGGTGGTCATCTTCGGGCGGCTCGCCCACACCCGGATCGTCCTCGATGCGGCGACCGCGGCCGGGGCGCGCCAGGCCGCGGTCGCCGGGGCGAATACCCCGGCGGTGCAGGAGCGGATCGACACCGAGCTTCGCGATGGCGGGATCGATCCGGCTCGCGTCCGGATCACGATCGAACCGGGCGTGGCGGGCTGGGGCGAACCGATCCGGGTCCGGCTCGAGGTCGGCGAGGAGGCGAGCATTCCGTTCCTCGGCACGTGGTCGATCCCGCTCGCCTCGGAGTTCGTCACCCGCAGTGAGGTGACCCACTGATGGGTCGCCCACGAGCGGGTGAGCGCGGTCAGGTCGCCGTCTACGCCGTGCTGCTGTTCCCGCTGCTCATGCTCGTCCTCACCCTCGTGCTGGCCGTGGGGACGGTCGAGGGACTCCGGACGCGGATCCGGGCCGAGCTCGACATGGCCGCCCTGACCGCGACCCAGGCCTTGGACTTCGATGCCCTCGCGCGCGGGGCCAGCCCGCGACTCGTCGAGCCAACCGCCGACGCCCTGGCCCGGGAGTACCTCGCGCGAAACCTGGCGGCGCTCGGTGATCACCTCGGGGCCTCGCCCGCTGACATCGCCCGCTCCGCCGAGATCGTCGTGTCGAACGCCCCGGGCACCGACCTGCTCACGGGCGCCCCCGACACGGCGCCCACGGTGAGCATCCGGATCCGGGTCCCGGCGCGGATCCCGCTCCTCGGACTCGCCGGTCTGGCGCCGACCGTCGAGCTCACCCTCACCGGCTCGGCCGCGGCACGGAGCTGACGATGCACCGACCGACTCGGTACCGAACGCCGATCCTGGCGCTGACCGCCGTCGTTCTCGGACTCCTTGTGGTGGGTGGGATCCTGCTCGTCGGTCGGATCGGCGTGCCGGAGGCGTCTTCACGCCCGACCTCCTCGGCACCCGTGTCGAGCGCGACCGATCCGATGTCGACCCCGGAGGGAGCGGTTCGCGCGTTCTTCGAGGCCTTTGGTGCGGCGCGACAGACCGACGATCCAGCTCTCGTCCGGCCGTTCGTGACCGGCGACCAGTCGTCCGCATACCTCTCGGTTCAGGGCTTCCTGCTCGGTCAGAAGGCCGCCAAGAAGGCATCCGTGCTCACCGTCCAGCGGTTGGAGAACGTCACTGTTCAGACGTCCGGCAGCTCGGCGACCGTTCGGCTCGTCTACACCGAGGGTGGCTACGACATCAGCCTCGACACTGGCCAGCCGGTGGAGTCGCCGAACGTCTTGGCTCCTCGCGATGTGACGGTAGAACTCCGGAACCTCGGCGGCCGCTGGCTGGTCGACCGGTACGACGCCCGTACGCCATGAGCGCAGTTGTCCGCGTCGTCCAGCTGTTCGCCGCGAGCGCAGGCGCCGCGATCCTTCTCGCCCTAACCATCCAGTCCGTCGCGGCCATCGACCCTGGACTCGACGTGCGAGTTGACACCTGGACCTCGGATCTCGGCCACGCCTACGTCGGTGTCAAGGCGGCCGGACGGTGGGCCCCGCCAGCCACGACGTCCTGCGTCGGGTACTACTCGACGTGGCGCTGGACCGCCACGATCTACACGACGCCGATCCGCGACGAGTGGTTCGTGCTCGCTCACACCTGCTCCGGGAGTGTGGTCAACCCCCTGAACCCGGTCATCGTGCTCACGAGCCGCACGACTCCCGGCATCGGAATCGAGCGGCGCGCGGCCGGCACGATGAGCCTCTATCTGAGCGTGTCGGTCGCTCCGGTCACGGCCCCGGCCGGAACGGCGCGAACCGTGACCGCCGAGCTGACGGCCGGCTGGCAGGACGCGCTCGGCGATGCGATCCAGGCGTATGTCCAGCGGGGCAGCCTGCGCATCGAGCGCTGGACGGTCGACTTCGGCGACGGCACCCGGCAGACGTTCCCGGCCAACTCCGGCGATCGCCTCGTTACGACCCATACCTATGCCGCCGGTCAGTTCGACGTGACCGTGACCGCCCACGTCAGCGGTAACGCGTACGGGGCGTTCTTCGCCCCGGACGGGACGCCGTTCGAGCGGGTCGTGCCGTTCGCGCTCGACATCAGCAACCGAGCCGCGGGCAACGCCGCGCTCCCGATCGACTACAGCCCGCCCGTCGTAACCGTCGGCGGCAGCCCCTCGGGCACGCTGCCGAACGGCGTGGCGGTCCCCGCGGATGGCGCCGGCCACGCTGACCTGTGGTGGCCGCGGGGTCTGCCCTGCGCGCTCTATGTCCGCCCGATCATCGAGCGCGAGGGTTTCATGAGCTCGGGCGGCCTCGTCATCGGCGGTGCCACGACCCGCCTGCTGAGCTACCGCTACGAGGCGGGCACGAACGACGCCTCGGGTCCGACCCCGAGCGGCACGTACCCCGCCGCGACCCCGATCCACATCCAGTGGGATACACCGCTGCCCGGCCTCGGGAGCTACCCGGTCCGGCTGGTCCTCAACCTCGAGACGACGTACGACGACGGGACCGTCCGGACCTTCCAGGTCTCGGGTGTCGTCTCGGTGACGGTTATCTACTCCGCGGTCAGCGAGTAGCAGGAGGAAGCGATGCGCGCCCGGCGGACCGTCTACATCGTCATCTTCCTCGTCGCGAGCGTCGTGGCGGCCGGTGTCTACTACCTCGCCCAGCCCCGGGTCGCGCTCGTTCGGGCCCGGGCCGACATCCCGGTCCTGACCCAGATCAGCGCCGACATGGTCGAGCTCGTCCGGGTCAGCCCACTCGATGCGACCGCGGAGACCGCGAGATCGCTCGAGGCGGTCGTCGGCCGCTACGCGGCCCTGCCGATCCTGGCCGGTCAGGACGTCGATACCCGCTCGATCGAGGTGACCCCGGGGTCGCGGGCGTTCGGCTTCGGAGCGCCGCTCGGGCCCGGCCAGGTCGCGTTCGCGTTGCCCGTCCCGGCCGACCAGGCCGTCGGTGGGGCGCTCTCGCCCGGAGCGCGGGTCGATGTCATCGCCGTCCCGAATGCCCTCAAGACCGGCTCCGTCTCGGCCAGCCCGGCCCCGGTGGCGGTCACGATGGGTCAAGGCCTGACGATCCTCGCCCTGCGGACGAGCGACGGACACCCGCTCGGCGACGAGGCAGGTTCGAGCAGCTCGACGCGCGCCGTCGTCCCCCCGAAGCTCGGCTCGGTCGTCGTGGCCATCCCCGCGGCGCGCGTGGCGGAGTTCGCGGCGGCGGCCCTCACCTCGTCGTTCTACCTGGCCCTCGATCCGGCGCCACCCGGGGCATCGGCGGCGCCATGATCTCGCCCTGCGCCGACCGAGGCTCGGCCGCAGGGCGACGCCGACCCGAACGCCGACGGCGTCGTGGCCGACCGCGCGGGTCACCGATGGCCCGCGGGTCTCGAGCTCGTACCGGTGAACCTCGAGCTCATCGCGGAGGTGGAACCGGCCAGCCGCATCTCGCTGCGTCGCGAGGAGGTATCGTCGCTCTCGGCCCCCGCTCCGCATGTCCGCCTGAATGACAGCGGGACCGATCCTGGATTAGCTGCGACTCAACCCGGTGTTCAGGCGGACGTCGGGCGGCGGAATGGTACGATCAATTCCTATGACGGACCTGATCAACCGCACGATCGCGATCCTCCGCGTCGACGGCGACCGGTGGCACGCCCTCGCGACCGGTCTCGACCGCGAGCTCCTACTCCGTCCACCTGCGCCAGGCGAGTGGTCCGCTCTCCAGTGCCTTGGCCACGCCACCGACACGGAGGCTGCAGTCTTCGCGGCCCGCGTCCGGGCGCTCCTGGCCGGCCAAGCCGTCCTTGCGAGCTACGATCCTGACGTAGCGTCGACCCCGATCACCGCCGACACGGACCCGGCCGCCCTGGCCGAGCGCCACGCCGCCCTGCGCGCGGAGAGCCTGGCACTCCTGGGCACGGTGGCCGAGGCGGACCTCGATCGAACGGCTCGGCATGCCGATCTCGGCCCGGTCACCCTGCGCGAGCTCCTCAACGAGTGGGCCGCGCACGACCTCATGCACATCGTCCAAGCGGAACGTGCGGTCATGCAGGCGTTCATCCCGAACTCCGGGCCATGGCGCCGCTACTTCGCCGATCATGATGTGGACGTTTCGATGGCGGACGCGCTCGATTGAGAGCCTCTGGATGAAGACGCCCCAGCCGACGACGCCGTAGATCACGGTCCCCTTCGACAGTGGACTCGCTTGGTGCTCCGCCTACCATGATCCCTCAGGAGATCGCATCAGGGGGCCACGGTGGTGACGAGTCGGGTTCCGGTAGCAGGAGCGGGTCGCATCCTCGCGCTGCCGCTCGCCGCGGCGGTCGGTGTCGCGTTCCTTGCCTACGCCCTGGGCGGGATGTCCTGGCTCACCTCTCTGACCATCTGGGGAGCGACGCTGTTCGTCGCGCTCGTCCTGCTCGTGGCAGCGCGCACCCGAAGACATCTGTCGCGCAGCATCCTGCTCGGTTTGCCGATCCTGATCGGTGGCGCGACGGCGATCGCCCTTGGCGCGTGGGACTACGTGCCCTGGCTCACGTCTCCGGCGCTCTGGCTCGGGGTCCTCACCTCGACCCTCGTGGGAGCCTGGCTTGTGCGCACCGATCGTGCACGGCCTCATGACGTGGCTGAGGGGCTCGTCCTTGGCCTGGTCGTGTTCGCGCTCGGGCTCGTCGCCGTGTTCGCCGGGGTCGTCTTCTTCTGGGTCGTGTGGCGACCGCTGGGCTGACCGTCGCTGCCTGGTCGGGATCCTGTTCGGCCCCATCGGAATCCTACTCGCGTTGATCGGAGCCAAGCCCCCAACGCGTGACGCGGATCGGCCCCGAGCGACCGTCTCGTGGCCGCAGGCGCCGTCGGGTCCTCCCGCCGCAGCATCGGATGATGCGACCAAGGCGCTCGCCCAGAGCGCCGAGCTTCGGGCCTCTCGTGGCATCCCGTCGTCCGAGCCGGCCCGCGCCCTCGAGGCGCTCGCGGACCTGCGAGACCGGGGGCTCATCACCGAGAGCGACTACGAAGCGAAGAAGCGAGAGGTCCTAGGTCGGATCTGAGCGATCGTCACCCATGACGTCTCTGGGCGCGAGGCCGCCTGGTTCGCCGTCCAAGACGCCCTGCCGCCTGGCTGGGCCGTCGGTCAGCCGAGCTTCGATCCGGCACGCCAGCGGTGGGAGCTCGCCGCCCGGTCCCGATTCCCAGCCAGGGTGGATCGGTCACGACCTGCGCCGACGCGGCGGCGGCGCATCCTTCGCGTGCATCCTTGGATGTCGTTCCAGCCATCGGCGGGTGGCGGCTAGACTCCGGCCGCCCCTCACCAGCGCTGCGAGGTCGAGTTCGTACTGCACGTGGTGCTCGAAGAAGCGGCCGAGCGCGTCGATCCCGCCGTACATCTGGCGGTAGTGCCGGAGGGTGCGGGCCGGCCGGCCCTTCACGGTATCGCGCAGCAAGTCGTATTCGGCGGCTTCGCGTCCGCGCGCGACGTTCGTGAGCATGAGGAATGCGGTCATCGCGGCGTCGTCAGGATCGGGCAGGGTTGTCGAGCGGCCAATCTGCGCGAGGTGCTCCGCCACGTCGTGGGCGCGGAGCTCGTCGACCGGGGTGTCGGTGTACTCGCTGCTCCAGGCGGCCAGCATGCGGCGAACCGCCGCCACGTCCTGCCAGGGCCGCAGGGCTTCAAGACGCTGGACAAGTGCGTCGGCGCCGGGGCTCGGCACGAATGTCGAATTCTTGCCGCGCTGCTCACCCACGCCACGCACGACACGAGGATAGACCCGTGGACATCGGACGGGTCGCGGCGGTTGCATCCGGCGGGGCCCTCGTGGGCGCGTACATCGTCGCCGGACACGTCGAGGCCCTGATCGCGGGCGTGGTGCTCGTGTTCCCCGGCGCTGGACCCACCAAGTGGAGTATCAAGACTGGAGTGATCTCGGTGGAGATACAGGCGTCGGCCCCCGCGGTTCGGGGACGCCTCCCGGGGACACTGGCGGAGCTGGCAGCGTGCGGCCACCCGCACGATGACCACGTCGTGTTGCCGGGGCGCAGGGGCGGCGCGCGACGGTTTCGTGATGGCGACCGACCCGACGAACCATACTTCGGGGCGTGGCTCGGCAGCACTTCCTACCGGCGAGCTTCATCGGGGGCTTCTCCGCTGAGCTCGCCGGCCGACGGCGAGACCGCCGCGTCTGGGTGGCTCGACGCGGCGATTCTCGCGTCTTCCGTTCCCGCGCTGCTTCGCTCGGATTTGCGAAAGACATGTACGTGCTCCACGAGGTGCCGGGTCAACACTCGGGAGCGATCGAAAGGCAGTGGCAGAGATACGAGCGCGGGCTGGGTTCGGCGATAGACCGTGCGGCGGAGGTCCCAGACGAACCCCTTGATGCCGAAGCGTGGCTCAGCCTCGTCATGTTCGTGGCCGGCCTGTTCGTGCGCAACCCCGACTATGGCGACGCGGATCAGGCGTGGCTCGAGTCATTCTTCGAACACGATCTCCCTGAGGGCTTGTCCGCAGATAACGCAAACATGAACCGCATGCTCGACTTCCAGTGGCTTTCGTCCACGCTGCTGTTCTGTCGGTGGACTCTCGTCCGTCTCGGCAATGCGCACGCAGTCACGAACGACATTGGGTACTGCCTCGCGCCCGATCTCAACGGCCGCCCCGCTGCCGCGGTTCCGCTTCGCCCTGATCTCCTTCTACTGGTGTCTCGGGGCCCGGGCAACCTGCGGGCTTGGTGGGACGGCGAGCATTGGCGGATGGAGGGGTTCGACCTGGTGCGGGACGATCCGGAGGATCCAGGAATTCGGCGGATCAATGCCACGCTCGCCGCAACCGCGCGCCGGGAGGTCTACGGATCGTCCGAAGAAGACGTCTCGCAGGCGGTCCAGCAATGGTCTCCGATCTCGCCCCGGACGGGCTTCGCACCACCTCCACAATTGCTGTACGCATCCCCCGATAAGCGACGAGAGCTTGGCGACCGTATCTTCGTCGCGATGTCGCTGCTGTCAGCGCCGCCGACCGCAAGGCCGCCCTGGCTCCTCAGGTTCGACGCCGCCGCTCCGTGGCAGACGGGCACGGCAATGCCGGACGGCTTGTGGGTGCACGCATCTGATGTCGAGGCGCGAGTGCGGGATACTCGCTGACTGCCAACACAATGCGAATGTCACAGGCCGGTCACTGGTGGGAGTGGTCGGCGGCCGGGTCGTAAGCCGGCGGATTGTCGAGGTCGTGCGCCGGGGGCTGCCACGGCGGCTGGCCCAACTTAAGAACTTCGCCGTCGCGAATGGCCTTCTTCGCTGGCCAGAAGTGGGTCTTGCCGGTGGACGTCTCCGCGAAGACGCCGCTGACGACCATGTGTCCAACAGGCTCGACTCCAACGTCCCACGCAACGTCATCGGCCGTGCGCTCGAGGACCCACGACGCACCTTCCGGCAAGGTCTTGCTCTCGTCCGTCGGACGGGCGGTCAACGGGACCTGGAAGCGGTCTAAGCCACGCGGAACCTTGGCGCCAAGGACGGGGCCCTCGACCATCCGCGTGGTCAAACCAGCCGAGCGCAACGTGATGGGTCGCCGCCCTATGTTCGTGATTTCGAGTCGGACGTACATCGGCCCTGGGTCGCCGCCGAGGTCGCTGTACTTGTCTGGAGCGAACTCGGGCCATGAGGTGGTGACCTCTGCTGAGAGTCTTGGGCGGTCACGGACCTCGCGGAAGATCTGAATCCCGAAGACGAACGTGGACACAACAGCCCCATAGAGCGCGAGCGGGTCCAGCTCCATGCCGAGAAGGATAGGGCCGCCTGCCAGTGGCCTGCCGCGTCCAGAGCGGGCATCGACACGGCGCTGAAACGATGTCCGCATCGTGGCGAGTTCGTACCACAGCTCGGACGTGGCTAGGACCCACGACGCACATCGAGCAGGTGGACCTGAGGGATCGCGCCAATCTCGCCCGTGCCACGCAACCTGACACACGCCTCGGTATGCTGCGAGGCGGGACAAACCACTCGGAAGATACGAGGGACGGATGGCCGAGGTCATCGAGAACCCGATCCTGAACTCGCCATACCGCGAGCCCACGCGCTACTTCGAGTTCGACGATGACGGCATCACGAGCCGCGTCGTTCCGGGCCGCCGCCCATCGAGCTTCTTCATCCCGATTGCCCAGCCGAGGAAGAAGGTCGCCGGCACCCAGCTCACCCTCCCGGGTGAGAGCTGGACCGCCGAGCGCCTCCAGCCCAACGCCTTCATCAACCAGGTCCGCGAGCACGTCGGGCTCTGGCGCCGCGCAGGGTACCCGGGGATCACCGCGGTCACCCGCGAGCTCCTCGAGTACTGGACGGACCCTGGGCGCACGAACCCGCTCTTCTTCTGCCAGGTCGAGGCGCTCGAGACCGCGATCTTCCTGACCGAGGTCGCCGGGCGCACCCAGCCCTGGATCGAGAACCGCCTGCGCGAGGCGAACGAGGGCAAGAACCCGGGGCTCTACCGGATCGCCCACAAGATGGCCACCGGCTCGGGCAAGACCGTGGTCATGGCGATGCTCATCGCCTGGCACACGCTCAACAAGCTCGCCAGCCCCCAGGATCGGCGCTTTGCCGACACGTTCCTCGTTGTCACGCCGGGGATCACGATCCGCGACCGTCTCGCGGTCCTGCTCCCGAACATGCCCGGCAACTACTACCGGGAGCGCGATCTTGTCACCGACGACCAGCTCACGCGCCTCCAGGCGGCGCGGATCCTGATCACGAACTTCCACGCCTTCATCCGGCGCGACACGTTCGAGGCGGCGTCGCTCACGAAGAAGGTGCTCGCCGGGCCCGACGGCGACCTCGAGCGATTCAAGGAGACCCCGGGCGAGATGGTCCGCCGGGTCTGCCGCGCGCTCGGCAGCAAGCGCAACATCGTCGTCCTCAACGACGAGGCCCACCACTGCTACCAGTCGGCCCCGCAGGCCGAGGCCGAGAAGCTTGCCGCAGACGAACGGGCCGAGGTCCGCCGCGAGGCCGAGGCGGCGCGCGTCTGGCTGAACGGTCTGCGCGCGGTCCACGAGAAGATCGGCATCCGCGCGATCCACGATCTGAGCGCCACGCCGTTCTTCCTGCGCGGCTCGGGGTACCCGGAGGGCACGCTCTTTCCCTGGGTCGTGTCCGACTTCAGCCTGATCGATGCGATCGAGTCAGGCGTCGTGAAGATACCCCGGGTGCCGGTCGCCGACGACGCGATGACCGGCGCCAGTCCGGTGTACCGCGACCTCTGGCTGCGGGTGCGCGACGAGCTGCCCCGGAAGGGGCGCACGACCGGCGAGCTCGGCGCCGACAGCCGCGAGTTGCCCAAGGAGCTCGAGGCGGCGCTCCTATCCCTGTACGGCAACTACGAGCGCTCGTTCCGCGCCTGGGAGGCCGAGCGGATCGGGACCCCGCCGGTGTTCATCGTCGTCTGCCAGAACACCGCGATCAGCAAGCTCGTGTTCGACTACCTCGCAGGCTGGGAGCGCACCCTGCCCGACGGATCGAGCGTCCTGGTGCCGGGCAAGCTCGCGCTCTTCTCGAACGTCGAGGGCGGACGCTGGACCGAGCGCCCGAACAGCCTCCTGATCGACTCGGCGCAACTCGAGTCGGGCGAGGCGCTCGATCCTGCCTTCAAGAAGCTCGCCGCGGCCGAGATCGAGGAGTTCAAGCGCGAGTGGGTGCTCCGCTCACCGGGTCGGTCGGTCGAGGAGATCACCGACGAGGACCTCCTGCGCGAGGTGATGAACACGATCGGCAAGCCCGGCAGGCTCGGTGAGCAGGTCCGCTGCGTCGTCTCGGTCTCGATGCTCACCGAGGGCTGGGACGCGACGACCGTCACCCACATCCTCGGCGTCCGCGCCTTTGGTACCCAGCTCCTGTGCGAGCAGGTCGTCGGCCGCGGCCTGCGGCGGATGAGCTACGAACCGAACGCGGACGGGATGTTCGAGCCTGAATACGCCGAGGTCTACGGCGTCCCCTTCAGCTTCATCCCGACGACCGGCTCAGGTGCCGTCCACAAGGCGAAGCCGACCCATCGCGTGCGTGCGCTGCCCGAGCGCGAACGGTTCGAGATCAGCTTCCCCCGGGTGGTGGGCTATCGCCACGAGCTCCCCACCGAGCGCCTCGACGCGGTGTTCAGCGAAGAGTCGGTGAAGACCCTCTCGGCGGGCGAGGTCGCGCTCACCACCCGACTCGACCCGATCGTCGGCGAGTCGACCGTGACCGACCTGGCCGAGCTCGAGGCGCGCCGGCTCCAGGAGGTCGCCTTCGTCCTGGCCCGTCGGGTCCTCCAGGACAAATTCCGTGACGCCGACGGCGCCGAGCGGCCCTGGCTCTTCCCACAGGTGCTCGCGATCACCCGCCGCTGGCTCGCCGAGTGCGTCGTCTGCAAGGACCACGCCTTCCCCCAGCTCCTCCTCCTCGCCGAGGAGAGCCACGACGCCGCCGACCGGATCTACCGCTCGATCGTGCGCGGCACCGCGGGCGAGAAGCGCCTCCTGCCGATCCTGCGCCCCTACGAGCCGGTCGGCTCGACCCGCTACGTCGACTTCACGACCACCAAGGACGTCTATGCCACCGAGAAGAGCCATCTCAACTACGTCGTGATCGACTCGGGCTGGGAGGCGAAGGTTGCCGCGGTCCTCGACGAGATACCCGAGGTCGAGGGCTACGCGAAGAACCAGAGCCAGCACCGGGGCCTCAACTTCAAGATCCCCTACGCCTGGGAGGGCCAGGCCCACCACTACGTACCCGATTTCATCGTCCGCATGGCCGCGGCCTCCGGTGGCGACGTCCCCGGCCAGCTCATCGTCGAGGTGACCGGCGAGCAGAAGGCGCAGAAGGCGGCCAAGGTCGCCACCGCGGAGACCCTGTGGGTGCCGGCCGTGAACCATGACGGCCGCTTCGGGCGCTGGTTCTTCCTGGAGCTGACCGACCCGTGGGACGCCGAACACCTGATCCGGGCCAAGGTCGAGGCGATCGCCGAGGAATGTCGGTCCAACATGGTCGCCCGGAAGGCCGAGTGAGATGGCAGTCCTGATCCCGCCGCAGGTCGTCACGGCATTCAAGGAGTGCTACCCGTCGCGATCGGTCCTGCGCGAGATCGATGACTTCTACCGGGACCTCGGGTTCGACTTCGACGCAGAGGCCGAGGAAGCCGAGGAAGCTGGCGCGAGGCGGTCGCGCGTGGCCGGGTACCTTGCTTCCCTTGATCTCGGGAACCCACGCGACGCGGCGCGTCTCATCCGGGCGATCGAGCAGCAACTCATTGAATGGAAGGTGGGGCCGGACTCCGAAGCTCCTGATGTCGCCCGATTGATGCGCCGCCTGAACGCCGCCAGTTACGAGTGGGACGGCTCCGGACTTCGGCCTACGCGACCAGTGATGTACGAGCGGTTCAGGGAACGCGCCGCCCTGTTGTCAGCCGACCAGATCGATGCCGACTTCGGGCGGATCATGGACTCGCTCGACGCCGATCCCGCTGACGCGATCACTGCCGCACGTTCGCTAGTCGAGAGTGCGTGCAAGGTGGCCCTGGATGACCTTGGCGTTCCATTCGACGACCGTGAGGACCTACCGAGCCTTTATAAGAAGGCGGCACTGGCGCTGAATGTCGACCCCTCACAGCACGAGGAGCTGGTCTACAAGAAAATCCTCCAGGGCCTGACAACGACGGTCCAAGGCTTGGCCGAGGTGAGGAACGTTATGGGGGACGCCCATGGCAAGAGGCGTGGTGCGCCGAGGCCGAGCCCACGTCATGCCAGGGTTGCCGCCGGTGCCGCGTGGACGGTTGCGACGTTCATCGCTGAGACCATCCGTGAGCGTCAGGTACAGGCACCCGACAAAGCCGGAGGTAACTGATGGCACGTAGGATCGCGAGGCCCGCCGGCTCGACCCCCGTCACCGCCACCCGCCATCCCAAGGAGCGGCGCGTGAACATCCCGACCGTGGAACTCGAGGCCTTCGCCGAGGACGAGGAGAAGCGCCCGGCGACCCTGCTCTACCCACGTGACCCCTCGCTCGACCCGCAGCTCGTCTGGAAGGGCAAGGACGAGCAGGACCGCACCCCGCTCGAAGTCCCCGCCGTGCCGATCTACATCCAGGAGCAGATCGAGCCCCGGGCGATCATCGAGGACCTCCGTCTTCAGACCGCCGCCGGACGCGACACGCAGCTCGACCTCTTCAGTGACTTCAACGGCATCCCGTTCGAGGAGCGGGTCGAGTTCTATCGCCACCCGATGCACTGGACGAACCGGCTGATCCTCGGCGACTCGCTCCTCGTCATGGCCTCGCTCGCCGAGAAGGAGGGGCTGAAAGGCCAGGTCCAGTGCATCTACGTCGACCCGCCCTACGGGATCAAGTTCGGCAGCAACTGGCAGGTCAGTACGCGGAAACGGGACGTGAAGGATGGCAAGGCCGAGGACGCCACTCGCCAGCCCGAACAGGTCCGCGCGTTCCGCGACACGTGGGAGCTCGGCATCCACTCATACCTGAGCTACCTGCGCGATCGGTTCGTGGTGGCGCGCGAGCTGCTCACCGAGTCCGGCTCGATCTTTGTTCAGATCGGCGACGAGAATGTCCACCTTGTCCGAGCAGTGATGGACGAGGTCTTCGGCAGCAAGAACTTCGTGGCGGAAATCGCCTACCGCACCACAACTGGACGTGGCTCCGTCGCGCTTGATCGCGTATTCGACCTACTGCTTTGGTACAGCCCGGGCCGGGCGGATGGCACCCTCAAGTTCCGCCAGCTCTATTCACCGGAGCCATTGGGTCCAGCGGATTTCCCGTACGAAGATGATCCTCGAGGCCGGTACGCTCTCCGCGACTCCTCCTCACAGGGTGAGTCGCCATCCGGAACGTTCACCTACCGATTCGGCGATAAAGACTTCAGGCCGCCAGCGGGACGTCACTGGAGTACCGACCGGGCTGGCCTCGACAGACTCGCGGTAGCCGGGCGCCTATACGATTTCGGCCGTCAGCTCCGGGTCAAGCGCTTCATGCACGAGTCGTTGCCGGCCCCGGTGCCTAACCTCTGGCTGGATACGCAGCAGGCGGGCTTCGGGTCGGATCGCATCTTTGTGGTCCAGACCCATCCCCGCGTCATCGAACGCTGCCTCCTCATGACCACCGACCCCGGTGATCTCGTCCTCGACCCAACCTGCGGCTCCGGCACAACGGCCTACGTCGCGGAGCAGTGGGGTCGACGCTGGATCACGATCGACACCTCCCGCGTCGCGCTCGCGCTCGCGCGCACCCGGCTGATGTCGGCCCGCTATCCGTACTATCTCCTCGCCGACTCGCCCGAAGGGCGCAGGAAGGAGGCCGAGCTCGCCGGCCAGCCGGTCCTGGGCGGTCCGACCGAGGGCGACATCCGCCAGGGCTTCGTCTATGAGCGGGTGCCGCACGTCACCCTGAAGTCGATCGCCCAGAACCCCGACATCCACGAGGGGATGACGCGGGAGGAGATCGACGCCGCGATCGCCCGCCACGCCGAGACCGAGATCCTCTACGACCGCCCGTACAGTGACCCGAAGGTCGTCCGCGTCGCCGGGCCGTTCACCGTCGAGAGCCTCTCGCCCCACCGGGTCGTCGCCGACAGCCCGGAGGACGAACCGGCCGCGGCACGGGCCCCCCTGGAGGAGAGCGGGCGGTACGTCGAGACGATCCTTGACAACCTGCGCGCCTCGGGCGTCGACAACCGGATCAGGGGCGAGCGCCTCCGCTTCGAGACCCTCGAGCCGTATCCCGGGATCTGGCTCCAGGCCGAGGGCGTCTACCAGGAGGGCGAGCACTCGAAGCGTGCCGCGATCGCGCTTGGGCCCGAGTACGGCACGGTCGGTGCCGAGCTGATCCGCGACGCTGCAGTCGAGGCCGCCAAGGCCGGCTTCGACCTCCTTGTCGTCTGCGGCTTCGCCTTCGATGCCTCGGCCGGCGAGCAGGCGAGCAAGCTCGGCCGGCTCACGGTCCTGCGGGCCAACATGAACCCGGACCTGCGGATGGCCGAGGACCTCCTGAAGAAGACCCGCGCCGGCAATTTGTTCACCGTCTTCGGCGAGCCCGACGTCGAGGTCCGTCCGGTCGAGGGCGATCAGCTGCAGGTCGCGATCCGCGGCCTCGATGTCTACGACCCGACGACCGGCGAGATCCGCTCGGGCGCCGATGGCGGCGGTCTCGCGGACATCGCCTGCTGGTTCATCGACACCGACTACAACGGCCGCGCCTTCTTCGTCCGCCACGCCTACTTCTGCGGCGACGACGAGCCCTACGACAAGCTCAAGCGCGCCCTCCGGGCCGAGATCGACGAGGCCGCCTGGGCCACCCTCTACTCGACCGTCAGCCGCCCGTTCCCCCGCCCATCCACTGGCCGGATCGCGGTCAAGGTGATCAACCACTACGGCGACGAGGTGCTGAAGGTGTATCGGGTGTGAGGAGGCGATGAGCGGCTCGATCTTCCTGGTGGGCGAGGACGGCGGCCTCACCGAGCTGCGCGAGCAGCCCTACGAAGCCGAGCCCGCCCTCCAGGAGCTGCTCGCGCGTGACAGCGGACATGGGAATCTCCCTCTAGACGGACACGGACCTCCGCTCTGACGGACAGCTGATCTCCAAGGAGACGGTCCATTCCGGCACGACGATCCCCCCGGTGGGCGACGCTTGTGGTGTTCACCCCCACACCGCCAGCCCGACCGGAGGGACCGTGCAGAAGTCTGACAGGGAGATCATGGAGATCCTCGAAGCATTCGACCTCACCCACTGCGCCCACTCGGCGGCCGAGCTGGCCGGCTGCGATCCCAAGACCGTCGCCCGCTACATCGAGGCCCGCGACCGCGGGCGAGACCCCCACGCCCGCACGCCTCGGCCGATGCTCGTCGATCCCTTCCGGGCCAAGATCGAGGAGCTGGTCGAGCGCTCGGGCGGCAAGATCCGGGCCGACGTCGTCCACGTCAAGCTCAAAGCCCTCGATCCCGGACAGCCGTACACCGGCTCTGAGCGGACGACCCGCCGGGCGGTCCGCAAGGCCAAGGCGGCCGATCGGGCCGGCCGACGGCGAACGTACCGGCCCTGGATCACCGAGCCTGGGATGTGGCTCCAGTTCGACTGGGGCCAGGGACCAACGGTGGACGGCCGCCCGACCCTGCTCTTCTGCGCCTGGCTGGCCTGGAGCCGGTTTCGGGTCGTGCTCCCCACCTGGGACCGGACGATGGGCAGCCTGCTCGCCTGCCTCGATGCCACCCTGCAGATCATCGGCGGCGCGCCGACCTACATCCTCACCGACAACGAGAAGACGATCACGGTCGATCGGATCGCCGGGGTCGGGGTCCGCCACGCGGAGATCGTCGCGGCCGGGCGCCACGATGGGGTCCAGGTCCTCGCCTGCGCCCCGTTCGACCGGAGACCAAGGGCGGCTCGGAGGCGACCGTCCGGATCGCCAAGGCCGACCTCGTCCCGACGGAGGCGAACCTGCGCGCCGACTACGGAAGCTTCGCCGAGCTCGCCGACGCCTGCGTCGCCTTCCGTGCCACCGTGAACGGCCGGGTCCACCGGGAGACCGGCCGCCGGCCCGACGAACTGCTCGTCCTCGAGCGCGCCCGCCTCCACGTCCTGCCCGCCACCCCGTACACGGCGGCCTTGGGCGAGACCCGCCTTGTCCACGACGATCAGACGATCCGCCTGGGCTCTGTCCGCTACTCGACGCCCCGCGAGTTCGTGGGCTCGGAGGTCTGGGTCCGAGTGAGCGGCGACGAGGTCGTGATCGTCGCCCGGACCGATACCGGCCTTCGCGAGATCGCCCGCCATGCCCGCTCCAGGTCCGGTCATCCCCGGATCGAGGATGCCCATTACCCTGACCATCCGTCCGGGCGACGGATCAGCCCGCCCAGGCCCAGGCCCGTCGACCCGGCCGAGCGGGCGTTCGTCGCCTTGGGCCCCGGCGCCACCGCCTGGCTCCTCACGGCGGCGGCCGCCGGCGCGTCCCGGATCCGGTCCAAGATGACGAGAGCCGTCGAGCTCGCCGCGCTCGTCGGAGCCGAGCGGGTCGATGCGGCCCTGGCCGAGGCGGCGGCCGCGGGGCGCTTCGCCGAGGGCGACCTGCCGGCGATCCTCGACCACCTCGCCGGTCGCGAGCCCGCCGGGGCCCTGACCGCCTCTGACGAGACGTACTCGGTCCAGCCGGGCACCGGCGCCTGGGCGGGCTTCGAGCGATGAACCCGCCCGTGGCGCCGGCCCTGCCGGCCGAGCTGACCGCCGTCCTCCATCGGCTCCGCCTGCCGTACATCCGCCGGGCCGCCCCCGAGGTCCTTGCGGTCGCCAGATCGCAGCGCTGGGATCCGGCCGAGGTCCTCCGGGTCCTGCTCGCCGAGGAGGCGGCCGGACGGGACGCGGCGACGACGGCGATGCGCCGCCGGGCGGCCGGCTTCCCGTCGGGCAAGACGCTCGCCTCGTGGCGGGAGGCCGAGTCGGCGATCCCGCTCCCGACCCAGCACGCGCTCGCCACCCTCGAGTGGCTCGGGCGGGCCGAGAACCTCGCCCTGTGCGGGCCGTCGGGGACGGGCAAGACACACTTTCTCGAGGGGCTCGCCGCCGCGGCGATCGAGGCGGGCCAGCGGGTCGCCTGGTTCAGCCTCGAGTCGCTCACCGCGACGATCGGGCGGGCCAAGGTCGACGGCTCGGTCGGACGGGTCGTCGCCCGGATCTGCCGCAGCGAGCTGATCGTCGTCGACGACATCGGGATGCTCCCGGCCGGGCAGGAGGCGGCCGAGGCCTTCTACCGGGTCGTCGATGCCGCCTACGAACGGCGGAGCGTCGCGGTCACCTCGAACCTCCACCCGTCGGGCTTCGACACGATCATGCCCAAGACGCTCGCCACCGCGACCGTCGACTGGCTCCTCCACCACGCCCATGTCGTGCTCACCGAGGGCGCGTCCTATCGGCTCGCCGAGGCGACCGCCGGGAAGGGGGTGGTGCCGCTCGGCTGACCACCACCGGAGATCAGCTGTCCGTCGGCGTGGAGATCACGTGTCCGCGGAGATGGAGTCCAGCTGTCCGTCCAGGAGGAAGTTCCCGTGTCCCTTGACACGCGCGCTACCCCGATCTGCTCGCGCGTGACTAGGTTGACTCCGCCGGTGGTACCAGTCGAGCAGTTCGATCGCGGGTGGCGATGGGGCTGGTCTCCCGAGGTCGCGGCACGCGGGGCCCGCGCCGGCCAGACGTTGGGATGCTTACGTGCGGCTAGGAACGACATGCGGCTGGAAGCATCCCTTTTTCTGTGCCGTGACTCACGCAGCTGATGGCCAGGGCCGCAGCGCTGCGGTGAAGCGCTCTGCCCAATAGGAGTTCCAGGTGGCGTTGAGGCGCAGGAGCCTGAGTCGGACGAG